>DATFJS010000052.1:0-3218 GCA_035269045.1 Longimicrobiales bacterium
CTTCGACATCGGGAACGCCACCCGCGCCGCCCTGGCCCGCTTCGAACGCACCGGCGAGCCGTACGCCGGCTCGACCGATCCGACCACGGCCGGAAACGGCAGCCTCATGCGCCTCGCCCCGATCGCGATCGCCTATGCGCACGATCCCGCAGAAGCCGTGCGCCTGGCAGGCGCGTCGTCCCACACCACCCACGGGGCGCGCGAAGCGGTCGACGCCTGCCGCTACTTCGCGAGTCTGCTGGTGGGCGCGATCCGAGGCGTGCCCAAGGAGGAGCTGCTGGCACCACGGTACGGAGTGGTGCCGGGACTCTGGGACGAGGAACCGCTGACGCCGACGATCGACGAGGTGGCCACCGGGTCGTTCCGCGCGAAGGCGCCGCCCGAGATCCGCGGGACGGGGCACGTGGTTCGAACGCTGGAGGCCGCGTTGTGGGCGTTCGCCAGCAGCGACGGCTTCCGGGAAGGCGCACTTGCGGCCGTCAACCTAGGCCTCGACGCGGACACGACCGGTTCGGTGTACGGGCAGATCGCGGGGGCGAACCGCGGGGCCGCGGACCTCCCCGTCGGCTGGACGAGCCGGCTCGCGCTCCGAAGCGAGATCGCCGCGTTCGCAGCTCGCCTCTCCGGTCGGCAGACCGAGGTCGCACCCGATTGAGGCACGAAGAATCTCCGGGCGCGATGCCCTACCGGATGTCGTGGCTGTCCTCGTGGCGGCACGGACAGCGTAACGCCGGACCGCCGGCATGGAGTTCGTCGCGGGTCCAAGATGGGCCGCTCGGGTCGCTGCCGAGTATCGGTCGCCTGTCGATCCCGTGTACCTCCGGCCCGCCGCAGCGTGCTCCTGCGCACGTCGGCGTGCCATGCTGGTCGGTGGAGGTCAAGATGGAGAAACAGGCGTTCGGATCGTCACACGCCCCGCTGTCGCCCGGCCTGAAGGTCGGTCGCACGATATTCGTGTCAGGCCAGGTGCCACGCACGCCCGCCGGTGAAATCGTCGAAGGCGACGTGGCGGCCCAGACCGATCAGGTTTTGGACAACATCGAAGCCGTGCTCGAGGCGGCTGGCGCGACCATGGCGGACGTCGTCAAGACGACGGTGATCCTGCCGCACGTCAAGCGCGACTTCGCAGCCATGAACGAGGCCTACGCCCGGCGATTCCCCGAACCCAAGCCGTCTCGTACGACGCTGGGCGCCGAACTCGCGATCGACATCCTCGTGGAGATCGAAGCGGTCGCGATCGTCGAGGACTGACGCGACCGGAAGCGTCGCAGCGGATAGAGAAGCGAAAGGGGCCGGCGCTGAGCGCGTCCGGCCCCTCGTCCGCATGCGCGTGCTAGTACCGGCTCCTCAACGCACCTTGCCACGGGCTGCGACGGGCACGACCGCCTCGAACACGCCGTCGCGGTGCAGGTGAACCTCGTCGAACAGATTGGAGACGGGGCACACATGGTTGGGAACGATTCGTACGCGGTCGCCGATGGAGGGCCGGCGTTCACAGGCGGAGATGTCGACGACTCCGTGCTCCTCGGAGAGCTCGGCGATGACGGCCTCGGCATGCTCCAGGATCCGACCGTACCCGGAGCCGACGTCGGGGGGCACGGTATCGCTGGTCAAGCTCTTGGAGCCGGCATCGATCACGACGCGATCCTCGCTCGGTGCCGAAACCACCGTGGCATGGACGTGCAAGGCACAATCATCGAACGTCGCGACGCCCGCGCCGACGGTCTTCCGGTCGTGGTAGACGTACGTGCCCGCCCGATACTCGGTGAGGCCAGCGATCTCGTGGGCCTCCCACATCGAAGGGGTGCCGCCACCCGAAACAGTCTCGATCGCGATGCCGGCATCATCGAACAGGGCGCGCGCACGGTCGATCCAATCCACCGAAGCGGGTGAGCTGGGATAGGTCATCAGACCGCGGAAACGAAGGAACGGACTGTTCTCAACCAGGCGCGCCAAAGCCAGGGCCTCGGCCGGGTCGTGAACCCCTTGGCGTCGCTTCGTCGATTCGAACTCGATCAGAACGCCGATGTCCCGCTGCGCACGATCGGCTGCGGTCGCGACGGTCTCGAGCGCGACCCGGTTGTCGACCCCGACTTGGATCTTCGCCATGCGAGCGATGCGGGCCAGCCGCTCCGCCTTGGCGGACCCGACCACGTTGTACGTGATCAGGAGGTCGTCGATCCCCGCAGCGATCATCACCTCGGCCTCGCCGAGCTTCTGGACGGTGATGCCGGACGCCCCGGCGGCCAGCTGTCGGTGCGCTACGAAGGGCAGCTTGTGCGTCTTGATGTGGGGGCGGTTCGCCAGACCGTGCTCGTCGCAGTACGCCTGGAGCGCCGCGATGTTGCGATCGACGCGACCGAGGTCGACGGCGACCATCGGGGTCTCGAGGTCGTCGATGCGGACGTCGGCGTGGGCCGCCGACGGACTCATGCGGGCTCCCGGCGATGGTCGATCGCGAGCCGGCCGGCCTTGACCACGGCGACGGGCCGCAGGTTGCGATCGGCGTCCCACGAGCGTCCCATGCTGTCCGTGAACCGGAAGGTGCCATGCTCGAGGTCCATGATCGCGATGTCGGCGTGCGCGCCGGGCCGTAGGTGTCCGATGTCTTCGGGAAGCCCGATGCTACGAACGCAGGCGATGGTCGACCGGTCGACGACGTCCTCGATGGCCATGCCCAGTGAGAGGAACTTCGCGAGCGTGGTCGCCTGATCGTAGACCGGACCGTCGATGTTCAGCGCGTGAACGTCGCTGCTGATCGTGTCTGGCGGCAGCCCGGCGCCCAGCGCGCCTTCGGCGACCTCGAGGGAGAAGCTCCCGACACCGTGGCCCACATCGAGCAGGATCCCGCGTTCGCGCGCCGTCAGCACGGCGTCGCGGACGCGGCCGTCCTCGTCGAGAACGCTGCGCGTCTGCTCTTCGTAGCAGTGCGTCAGGATGTCGCCGGGGCGGAGCCGGTCCAACATCTCCTCGAGCGGCATGGCGAGATCGCTGATATGGATCATCAGCGGCAGCTTCACCGCATCGGCCGCCTCCAGCGCACGATCCAGCGCGGCGACGGCGTGGTCGCCGACCTGGTTGCGGCCCAGCCGCACCTTCAGGCCGAGGATCACGTCGCGGTTCTCCTCCACGACTTCGATCGCTTTCTCGACGTCCGCCTGGCGCAGATCGAACAGCTCGCCGTTTCGGCTGATGATGCCGGTCTCGGCGATGTGCAG
>DATFJS010000053.1:0-2298 GCA_035269045.1 Longimicrobiales bacterium
CAGTCCGACAGGGCATTCCGGGCTGCGGCGAGCGCGATCACGGTCGCCATCGAGGTGCCACTGGTGAGAATCCCGGAGGAGGACGGTGGGAAACGGAACGCCTCCCTGGCCCACGAGAGCACCGCGCGCTCGATCCGCGCCGCCCCGCTGTTCCGCCCTCCGACGTTGGCGTTGATCGCCGCTTCGGCCATCGAGGCGACGAGGCCACCCGGCGTTCCCGCGCCGTTGACCCATCCCATGAACCTCGGGTGGACGTTGCCCACGCCGAAGGGGAGGATGTGCTCCTCGAGGGTCTGCCACGCGTGCCGGGTCCCGACGCCGTCCGGACCCAGCACGGCGGCGGCTTCGTCGGCATCGGCGTCGGGCATCTCCTGCCAGACGGGGAGGTTCCGCTGATCGCGCACGTGATCGAGCAGTCGATCGGCCGCCTCGTGCAGGGTACTCCGGATGCGGGCCCACCCCTCCCGATCGGTCGGATCGAGGGTGGCATTCGGTGCCGAAGTGTCCGGCTCGACGGCGATATGCTGAGGACGGGACATGCGATCCTGGATGCGGTGGCGATCGGGAGGGGAGGTCTCTACCTTGGCGGCCCGCACCTGAACCCCCGGAGACCCTTCGATGATCCGTTCCGCGTACCGTGTTCTCCTGCCACTTCTGGTCGTATCGAGCGCAGCCGCCTGTACCGCCCCGGAGGCCGACCCCACCACCGCCGAGGCCGCACTGATCGAACGGGCGAGGGGGATCCACGAGCGCGTCATCACCATCGACACGCACGTCGACATCCGGGCGTCGAACTTCTCACCCGAGACGAACTACACGCAGAACATCCCGGGGACGCAGGTCGATCTGCCCACCATGGAGGAGGGCGGCCTCGATGTCGCCTGGCTCATCGTCTACACGGGGCAGGGGCTCCTGACGGACGAGGGGTACGCGTCGGCCTACGAGAACGCGGACGAGAAGTTCGAGGCGATCGACCGGCTCGTGACCGACATCGCCACGGACCGGATCGGCCTCGCGACGACGTCGGATGAGGTCCGCGCCCTTCAGGCGGAGGGCCGGAAGGTCGCGATGATCGGGGTGGAGAACGCCTACCCGGTCGGTACCGATCTCTCGCGTATCGCGGAATTCCATGAGCGAGGCGCGCGCTACATGTCGCTGTCCCACAACGGGCACTCCCAGTTCTCGGACTCGAACACGGGGGAGCGGGACGGCGAGTGGCTGCACGGCGACGGCGTGACCACCGGCCTCAGTGATCTCGGCCGGGAGGCCCTCGCGGAGATGAACCGCGTCGGCATCATGGTCGACGTGTCGCACCCGTCGAAGGGCGCCTTCATGGAGATGGCCGAACTCTCCGAGGCACCGCTGATGGCGTCGCACTCCTCGTCGCGTGCGATGAACGACCACAGCCGGAATCTCGACGACGACCAGCTCCGGGTCCTCGCGGAGACCGGCGGTGTCGTGCAGACGGTGGCGTTCCAGAGCTACCTGGACGCCGAGAAGAACTCCGCGCACAACGCCGCGCTCCGTGAGCTCCGGGCCGAGATCGCGGAGGCGATGGGGTTCGAGAGCCTCTCACGCGGCGAGCAGCAGTTGCTCACACCCGAGCAGTTCGAGGCGTATCTGGAGGCGCAGCGGCTGTACGACGAGGCGGTCGACGCCCGCGCGAGCGAGGTCTTCGAGGTCGCACCGCCGGTCGATGTCGCCGACTTCGTGGATCACATCGACTACATGGTCGAGCTGATCGGGATCGACCACGTCGGGATCAGCTCCGACTTCGACGGCGGCGGCGGCGTGTACGGCTGGGACGACGCGTCCGAGACCTTCGCGGTCACGCTGGAACTCGTCCGTCGCGGCTACACCGAGGAGGAGATCGGCAAGCTGTGGGGCGGCAACCTTCTGCGCGTGCTGGACGAGACGCAGGCCGTCGCGGAGCGACTCCAGGCCGCGGCCCAGCAGGACTGAGGCCCGGCCCAGCAGGACTGACGCCCGGCCGCCCGTCAGCCGGTCGGGGTGGCCCCGAGCGCTCGCCTCAGCGCCTCGACGCCGCCCACCACCGGAAGGGCCAGCGTCGTCTCCTCCATCGCCACCGAGATCGTGGTCCCCGGCGCCGCGTGCAGGGTGAAGTCGCGGTCGCTCCCGAAGATCATCAGCCCCAGTCGCTGGCCGGCCGGGATGATCTGATCATCCGGCTGAAGGTCGAAGCTCACGTCCACGAACTCGCCGGGCACCAGCGGCTCGCTCTCGGTGAGCGAGCCCCGATTCTGGGGGTCGGCCCAGCCGCGCGTCACGATGTTGGCG
>DATFJS010000054.1:0-7353 GCA_035269045.1 Longimicrobiales bacterium
GAGCGCCATCCCGAGAATGACCATCGCGAGCACGACCAGACTCCACGTCGGAGGCTGGAGCACGTATCCGAGGTAGGCGAGCATCCAGTAGCGGGGGGTCCGGCCCACGACCATGGCCCACATGTACAGCGTCCGGGAGTAGCCGGACGCCAGCGCGAGAAACTTGAACGGATAGAAGGGGATCGGCGTGAGCCCCGTGACGACCAGCGTCAGGAAGGGGGCCTTCCCGAACCACCGCGACGCCTTCTGGTAGAGCGCCGCATCGACGTACTTCGCCCGTACGCCGGGCTTGTGGACGAACGAGAGCGTGAAGCGGTAGTCGAGGACGGCCGCGACGAGTGCTCCCCACGTCGAGATCAGTGCGCACGCCCACGCTCCATGGTCCCGCGCGATTCCGAGCAGGACCGGCTCGTGCGGGAAGGGGGAGACGAAGACGTGGGAGGGGATCGTGTACAGACCGAGCTGGACGATTCCCCAGTACTCTTCGGGAGATGCGAGGAGGAAGGCGCCGACGCCGGACGCGACGATCATCAGGGTCGGCACGAACCAGCCGCCGATCGCGGACCTGGGGGACATCACCCTGTCCCCGCGCCCTTCTCGGCGTTCATGTGCGTCATTGATCGAGACACCCTGCGACTCCGTCCGCGGCTGATCGGCGAAGTGACCCCCCCGGGGGGCGGCTCGAGAGGGGAGGACGGTCCCGGCCGCCATGACCGTCCGGACCCCCGACCGACACGTCGCTTCGAAGATGTGAACGGTGTCCAAGGAGGATGGGGAAGGCAAGATGCCGGGAGGCCGATGCAGCCCCCCGGCCGGGGGCGTCGGGACCCGCGCGAACGAGGCGCCCGCCGGGGTCGGATCAGGTGCCGCCCCCGGTCCTCCCCCCCATGCCCGGCATCACCATCGGCGACCCGGACCGCATGTGTGCACCGTGCCCGTCCCGGTTGCGTTCGCTCCGGGTCATCAGGGCGAGCGGGAAGCCCCCCTGGAAGAAGATTCCGTGGCGGAGAGCCATCGTCTCCCACATGAGCTGCGAGGTGACTGCACGCTGCGGGTCGGTGAAGAATGTCGCGGCAGCATCCAGTGCGGCGGCACGGTCCGCGACGTCGAGGGAGGACAGGATGTCGGCCACGACTTCCACGAACATCGAGTGATTGTCCCAGATCATCGCCGCCTCGGGAGACGCCCAGACGAGTCCCGGGGCGACGGCGGGAGCGAGCGGCAGCTCGGACGGATAGGCGTGGGGCGGTTCGCCCGGGGTGAGCTTGGCCCGGTAGCGCGCGGTCACCGTATCGACCCCGGCTCGTCGGGAGGGGCCCGGCGGGAGATCGGTGAGCGGCTCCGTCGCGGCCAGCCCGAACCACGTGCCTGCCCAGCGAAGGCCGCGGAGTGCCGGAAACCGGGTCCGGAAGGCGAAGGCGGACCCGTGATCGTACAGCACGTCCATGTTCTTGGGCGCCGCGGGCAGGGTGCCGTCGCCCCCGTTCAGGTATTCCCGGACGACCTCCGCCACGGCGGCCTCCGGATCCTCGCCGGCGAGCGCGGTCATCACATCCCGCCGAAACCCGTTCCCGCGGGCGAGAATCGCGTGGGCACGGGACTCCCCCACCGTTCCCGCGAGGGTGGGCGGCTCGGGAAGGGCGGTTCCGTCGAGGATCGCCTCGAGACGCTCGAGCGTCCGGGACTCCCACGCCTCCCCCGCGTCGTCCGGCGCCGTCGCCAGCTCGGAGAGGAGCACGGCTTCGGCCACGGCCACCCGATCGAGCGTCTCGACCTGAGCGCACAGAGGGCCCGCACCCGACATGGCGAGTGCGAGCCCTCCGATCAGCGCGGCCGATCCCGCGACACGGCGCATCGGACCCGCGATCAGTCGCCGCCCGGGGCCGTCGAGGCGCCGGCGGATGCGCCCTCCGTGATCGCCTCCCGCTCACGAACGAGTCGCTCGTACTGCTCCTCGTTCAGGTCGGTGACGCCGATCCAGAAGTGACCCATCTCGTCGGCCGCCCGGTCGCCCCAGGTGACGAAGTCGCCCGGGTGCGGGTTGTTGGGATTGTCCTCGGTGTTGTCGTACCACATCGAGAACTTGAGCACGGTGCCCGCCGGAAGCAGCGGAGCGGCGTCGTCGGCGTAGATGTAGTTGTTGTGCCAGTTGAACTGGAAGTCGTCGATCTGGCTCAGTACCTCGGTCCGACCGTTCGGGTAGATCGCCTCCATGGACGCGCCCTTCCCGCGCAGGTGGAAATGCGCCTGGAAGCTCTGGATCCGCACCGGATTCTGCATGACGAACTGCCGCTGGTAGATCGGCTTCGAATGCGGCTCGATGGCGAGCACGCCCTCGGGCGCGATGTTGAAGAAGCGGAGCCGCGTCGGGAACTCGGGCACGTAGTCTTCCGGGTACAGCCAGATGCCGAGAGCCACCCGGTCCTGCGGGACGGGCGTGCCGTTCGGGTAGTAGTGCGTCTCGAACTGGATCTCGGAGCCGGCCTCGAGGAGCTTGCCGGTACCCTCCTGGTAGATCTCGCCCGTCTTCCCGAGCGCCCACTCGGTGAGGAGTCCGCCCACGCTCTGCTCCTGAACGGCCGTCACCAGCATGTGGTGCGTGACGCCCCGACCGTCCGGGAAGGAGGGGAGCACCTCGGTGGCGCGGACGTATCGGTCCTCCGTGAGGCCGGTCGGCACCCGCGGGCGCCACCAGAGATCGTTGCCTTCGGCCGGCACGTCGAACGGCTTGGTGTAGATAACCAGGTCGGGCTCGCCCAGAACCGGTGCCGACTGCCAGTCCTCGCCGGTCGGCCAGTCGACCGGCGGCGGCGCGTCGGCCGGATTCCCCTCCGGCATGCCCGCGTCCACCCACGAGACGATCGTCCCGATCTCCTCCTCCGTGAGCGACCGGTCGTTCTTGAACTCCTGGACGCCGAGATGCGGATTCAGGTGCCACGGCGGCATGAGGCGCTCGCTGACCCGGTTCCGAAGGATCCGGCCGTACCTGCGCACCTGGTCGTAGGTCATCAGCTCCATCGGCGCGATCGCCCCGGCCTGATGGCAGGCCTGACAGTTCTGCTGGAAGATCGGCAGGATGTCGCGGTGGAAGGTCAGGTCCTCGCCCGCTTCCTGCGCGGAGATGCCCGATCCGGGGAGCAGGAACGCTGCGCCGGTCACAAGGACGGCCAGCACGGTTGGGAATCGGTTCATCATCGTGTCTCCCGCCGCTGTCGCGGCTCTCACTGCGTGACCGTCACGGTCACGTATCCGTTCGACCAGCAGCACTGCTCGAGTCCCGCCTCGCGTACGCCCCGCTCCGTCTGACCGGTGCGGACGTACACGACGTATTCGCCCGGCGTATCGAAGGTGGCCGTCGTGGTGGCGGTCCGGTGGCCGAGTTCGAGATCGACCTCGTCGGCCGCGAATGCCACGGCGCCCGGACCCCGGTACTTGTAGAACCACACCGAGACCTCGTGCCCGTGCTCGTCCCAGGCGTCGACGGTCAGCTCGAGCGGCTCCCCCACGCGGACGGCCGTCTCGGTCCAGTCGCCGGCGGCACCCCGCACCTCCGGGCCGCCGTCGCGCATCACGAGCACGGGTGGGTACATGTCGATGGCTGGGGCGTGCAGGTTGGCCGTCTGGTATGAATCGAGCAGGCCCCCGGGAATCGAGTAGCGCTCGCCGTTCCGCTCCAGCGTCCACGTCACCCGGTCGTCGGGGCCGAAGTCGGCGGGGACGACGACCGTGAAGATCCCGTAGCCGCGCCGCGCGTCGAAGTACGTGGGCTGACCCTGATCCGTCGGTCCGGGCGAGACGCTGTTGCTCTCGCCGACCGGGATGGTGACGACTTCGTCCGTGTTCTTGTTGAAGTAGCCGAAGGACAGCGTGTACGTCCCGTCGGGGTTCGGGTACCACCCCTCGAAGGTCGGGCTTACGCCGAGGCCCTGGGGCTGGAGGCGGGCACGGGGGTCGTACTGTGCGTCCGCGCCGGGCGCGAGGCCCAGCAGCAGCACGGCGGCGATACCGCAGATGGTAAGGCGTCGCTTCAACGTCGCATCTCCCGGGGCTGTGTTTTTCTTGCGGTTGAACCGTTCAGGGTTCAAGCGATAATGCGGATGGAGCGCCTGCTCCGCCAGAATTTCCACCTGGCGCAGGCGCCCCACGCGCCGCGGAGCGAGCCGGTCCGCACCCGACGGATGTAAACCGATTCGGAACTCGTGGCACCTAGCTAGACAGGAGAGCAGAACAGTGCGGTGAGGTCGAGCCGGGTCCATCACTCGTCCGGTGTCGGCCTCACCCCGCCTGATTCGGGGAGGACTACCATGCCTGCCATCGCAGTGCCCACGACCGTCGGGGGGGGGTGTCGACCCCGCCGTCGCGTTGACCCTGCCGCCCGCTGCGGGGATCCGATGCACAGTACTCGACGGATTTGACGCGCTCCGCTTCGCACGGAAATGCTGAAGCGTAGGTGGGCGGTGTTCGGGAGTGCTTTCTCTGGTCACGATTTCGAGAGCATCGCCCGTCACGCCAGCAGCGTGAACTGCGGATTACCCTTGAGCGCTCGATCGAAGGTCGCGGTGGTCGAGCAGCCAGCGTCGGCGCCCACGCGGCCGATCAGGTAGTCCGCGAAGTCCGCCTCGCCATCCCGGTAGTCGGCAAGAGCCCCCCAGAGCCGGGCCGGATCCGCGAAGCGAAGCTGCGCGGCCCGCAGCAGCGCCTCCAGGGCGGCGATGATGTCGGGCTTGCGATGGCCATAGGCTCCGGCGAGGACCCATACCAGCTCGCACATGACCACGCCGCTGACGAACAGCGGCTCACCGGAGCGAGCCGCCCCCTCGATCAGTTCGGTCGCGTGCGTCGACTGCCTCGGGTCGTCCAGCGTCAGGTAACGGACGAGGACGTTCGTATCGAGCCCGGTCATGAGGGGGTGTGGCGCCCCCGGATCGCTTCGTTCATCGCCTCGACCGTCACGGGCTCGGCACCTTCCCGACGGAGCAGGCCCCGCACGTCCCGGACGTCCAGCAACGCGGGCCGAAGCGTCACGGAGCCGTCGTCACCCACCACGAAGTCGATCCGGTCACCGGCGCGGACCCCCATCCACGCCCGGATCTCCTGCGGGACGACGAGTTGGCCCTTGGTGCTGAGACGGGAGGAAGGCATCGGGCGCATAGGGCTGAAATGAATCTTACCGTTCGTAAGATTCGTTTCGAAGGAGGACAATGTCAACGGAGGCCCCTCCGGCGTCCTCGCCGGACAGCCCCGTCGCGGGCTCGTCCAGCAGGTAGAGCCGCTTCCCCTTCCCGCCCGACACCCCGGCTGCGGGAGGACGGCGCGGATGGTGGATCGCTCCACTTCCACCCGCCCTCGCCGTGGGACCAGGACGGCCACCCCGCCTTACGCCACCCGGTCAGTCGCGCTCGGGCAGCGCGTAGGCCACGAGTTCTGCCGGCTGCCCGCCGCCCCCGACCGACAGCACCACGTACTGCCGCCCCTCGTGCATGTACGTCATCGGGAGGCCCACCTGGGCGTTCGGAAGCTCGATCTCCGCGATCGTCTCGCCGGTGGCCTTGTCCAGGGCGCGGAGGATCGGGTCGCCCGACGCGCCCTCGCCGGCGAAGAGGAGCGTGCGGGTCACGAGAAGGCCGGAGCGGGACACCTTCCCGGTGCGCGGAATCAGCGCGGGGTCGATCTCGAGGCGTTCGGCGACGTGGTCCGGCGTGTCTCCGTTCGGGACCATCCACGCCTTCGAGCCGTCCGTCAGGTCGAGCGCGGTGATCCGCCCCCAGGGCGGCTTCACGATGGGGACGCCCGGTGCGATGTCGGCGCGGGCGAACCCGAAGACGTAGTCCATGTCGGAGCGCTCCCCGCCGGGCACGAGCTGAAGCACCGACGCGTTGGTCATGGAGCCGACGTACAGCATGCCCGTCTCGGGATCGAGCGCGCCGCCCTCCCAGTTGGCGCCGCCGAGGGTGCTGGGGAGAGACAGCGTCCCGTTCGTGCCGTCGGGTGCGTCCCGAAGCGAGGGTGGGCTGAAGATCGGCCCCATGCGGTATTCGGAGGCGATCTCACGCGCCTGCTCGAGGATTTCGGGTGTGAAGTCGATCAGGTCGTCCTCGCTGAAGCCCTGCCGCTCGTAGGGGACGGGCAGCGTGGGGATGGGCTGCGTCGGCGACGTCCACTCGCCCGGCACGTCGGTCTGCGGCACCGGTGTCTCCACGATCGGCCAGATCGGCTCGCCGGTGAGACGGTCGAAGACGTAGGGGAAGCCCTGCTTGGTGAGCTGGGCGACGATCTTCCGCTCGACGCCGTCGATCGTCACGTCCGCCAGGATCGGAGCGGTGGGGTTGTCCCAGTCCCAGATGTCGTGGTGGATGATCTGGAAGTGCCAGACCTTCTCGCCGGTACGGGAGTCGAGCGCGACGAGGCTGGTAGAGAAGAGGTTGGAGCCCGGGCGGTGCCCGCCGTAGTAGTCGCCGGTGGCGGCCTCGGTGGGGAGGTACACGTACCCCGTCTCCGGGTCGAACGAGATCGGTGCCCAGACAGCGGCGTTCCCGGTGTACTCGGCGGATCCGTTCTGCCAGGTCTCGTAGCCCTCCTCGCCGGGCTCCGGAATGGTCCGGAAGGTCCAGAGCAGCTCGCCGGTGCGGACGTCGTACCCGCGCACGTCGCCCGGCGTGTTCACCATGGAGGGAGGCCGAAGCCCCACGTGGTGCGCCGACCCGACCACGACGACGTCGCCCACCACCGTCGGGGGCGAGCTGGCCCCGATCGATCCCTCGATCGGGACGCCGTCCCGGACCCGATGCCGCTCGTGCAGGTCGAGCACGCCCGAGCCCCCGAACGCCTCGATGGGGCGGCCCGTGTGCGCGTCGAGCGCGACCATGTGGTAGCCGGGGGTCACGGCGAGGATGCGGTCGTCGCCCGCGCCGTCCGACCACCAGGCCACGCCCCGACCGGGGTTCGCGCGGGGCGCGTCCCCGAGCCGCTCTCCCTCGTCCATCTGCCACATCCAGAGCGTCTCACCCGTACCCGCGTCGATCGCGACCACCGCGCGCCGCTGGCCCGCCGTGGCGTACAGGACGCCGTCCACCATCAGGGGGGTGGTCTGCGAGCGGATCCGCGGATTGGGGCCGTAATTCTGCGCGGTCCACCGCCAGGCGATCTCGAGGTCGGCGACGTTTGAGGCGTCGATCTGGTCGAGGGGCGCGTAGCGGGTGTGGCCGGGGTCGCCGCCGTAGACGTGCCACTCGCCGTCCGAGGTGCCCTGCTGGGCGGCGGATGCCGGGAGGGAGAGGGCGACGGTCAGGAATGCGGACGCCAGGAACCCCGTGGACGCCAGGAACCCCGTGGACGCCAGGAACCCCGTGGACG
>DATFJS010000055.1:0-2495 GCA_035269045.1 Longimicrobiales bacterium
GCCCATGCCTTCTTCGAGACCAACCGCGCAATTTCCGCCCCGTGCCCGGGCATGTTACATCCATCGAGCCACGCCGCTGCTCGAACCGGCGGCAGCGGGAGGGCCGCGGTACCCGGAGCCGTGCCCCTCACGCTCCAATCGCCGGGATCGGAGCCGAGATGGTGAACCACGGATGATCAATGTGGTGTGCGTGAAGGTGGGCACGAAGTACGGAGCGGACTACGTGAACCGACTCGGGTCGATGGTGAGTCGGCACCTCTCGCTCGAGCATACCTTCCACTGCGTGACGGAGGACCCGCGCGGGGTCGAGGCGAACATCCTCGAGGTCGAGGAGACGCAGCTCCCCGGGTGGTGGCAGAAGCTGACCGTGTTCAAGCGGAAGCCGTGGGGACTCGAGGATCCGATCCTCTTCTTCGACCTCGACGTGGTCGTGATCGACGACCTGGACCCCCTCGCACGGCTCGATTCCGACTTCGCGATCATCCAGGACTTCAGCTACGACTGTTACAACTCGAGCGTCTTCCGACTGACGCCCGGCGCACACCCCGAGGTGTGGGACGACTTCACGATGGATGTCATGGACCGGCTGCCCGGCGACCAGAACTGGATCACGGAGTGCATTCCCGACGCCACCCTCTGGCCGTCGGACTGGATCGTCAGCTACAAGCGGGCCATTCGGCGTCGCTTCTGGCGGAACCGTCAGCCGCCGGCCGGAGCGCGGGTGGTGGCGTTCCACGGTACACCCAAGCCGCATCAGGTCGGTGATCGTTTCGTGCGGGAGCATTGGAGGTAGCCCGGCGGCCGGACGTAGCCACTCGCCCGCGCCGTCGCGCGGCCCCGGTGCATCGCGTTGTTGCACCGACAGGTGGCGGGTGGGAGATTCGGGTGCCCATCGATCCCGCAAGCCCGCCCGCCATGGTTCGTTCCGTCCGCGCCGACCGGGTCCGAGACCGGTGACCGCCTCCAACCTCGAGATTCTCGCGTACGAGCAGACCGACCTCGGGCCACTCTGCCTGCGGCGCAGGGAGCTCCTGTCCTCCCCGGGTACGGTCGTGACGGAGATCACGCTCGACCACCAGTTCCTGATGAGCAGCCTCTACACCGCATCCGAGGAGGCGCTGGCCGGAGTGGCCCTCGAGATGCATCCGTGCAGCGGGCTCGAGGTCCTCGTGGGCGGGCTCGGGCTGGGCTACACGGCGGCGGCGGCGCTCGAATCCTCTCGCGTCCGGCATGTTCGGGCGCTCGAGCTGCTTCCGCAGGTGGCGCAGTGGCTGAGGGACGGTCTGCTGCCGCTCTCCCCGGTGCTCGCGGAGAACGACCGCTTCCAGGTGGCGATGTCCGACGCCTACGCGCACCTCCTCGCACCCGCGACGAACCGGTGGGACGTGATCCTGATCGACATCGACCACGCGCCCCACGATCGGCTGGGAGAGGCGGACGGGACGTTCTACTCGGCGGAGGGGCTGCGACGGGCTCGGCGGCATCTCGCCCCCGGAGGTGTGCTCGGCGTGTGGTCGTGGGCTGAAAGCTCACCCTTCGCACGGGCCATGGAGGAGGTGTTCGACACCGTGCGCGTCGAGCCGGTGACCTTCTTCAATCACATGGTCGACGAGGAACGCACCGACTGGCTGTTCTTCGGAACGGACCGCGCGTCATGAGCACCGGCAGACCCCCATCTGGCGGCCCGCCGTGGGTCACCGACGAGAACCTCTTCCTGCTCACCGACCGGTACCAGCTGACGATGCTCCAGGCGTACTGGGCGGAAAGCATGCGCGACCGGGCCGTCTTCAGTCTCTTCGTCCGGCGCCTGCCCGAGCATCGCAACTTCCTGGTCGCGTGCGGCCTCGACACCGCCCTCGGTGTTCTCGAACACCTCGCGCCGTCGGCCGACGACCTCGAGTACCTCAGACAGACCGGTTTCGATGCCGGGTTCGTGGAGGCGCTCGCCGACTTCCGCTTCACGGGCGACGTGTGGGCGGTGCCGGAGGGCACGCCGATCTTCGCGGACGAGCCGATCCTCGAGGTGGAAGCGCCGATCGCCGAGGCGCAGATGGCCGAGACGCTGGTCATGAACCAGGTCCACCTCCAGACCGTTCTGGCGTCCATGGCGGTGCGGGTAAAGAAGGCGGCGGAGGGTCGTGCGGTGGTCGATTTCGGCCTGCGGCGGATGCACGGGACGGACGCCGGGCTCAAGGCGGCCCGGGCGTTCCACGTCGCGGGCGTGGACGCCACGAGCAACGTGCTGGCGGGCCGCGTCTGGGGGGTCCCGGTGACGGGGACCATGGCCCACTCGTACGTCCAGGCTCACGACGATGAGCCCTCGGCGTTCCGGTCGTTCGCCCGCAGCTTCCCGGACACCGTCCTGCTGGTGGACACCTACGACACCCTCGAAGGGGTCCGGCGGGTGACGAGGCTCGCGCGGGAGCTCGGAGAGGATTTCCGCGTGCGGGGCATCCGCCTCGACTCGGGGGACCTGGGCGCCCTCGCCGTGGACG
>DATFJS010000056.1:0-8536 GCA_035269045.1 Longimicrobiales bacterium
CGGAGCCCCAGCGCGAGGTGCGCGCGTACGATTCGCCCGTGTCCCGATCGTAGACGGCCAGCTGGTACTGGGGCATCGGCGCGTTGTAGGTCCAGTCGCCGTCCCGGCGCGCGTACCAGACCCAGCGGTCGTCGGCGCCGAAGGCGGCACCGAGGTGCTTCTCTCCCTCCTCGTCGACCAGCTCCGTGCCGGAGCCTCCCTCGACGTGGTAGAGATGGAGATTCGGCAGCCCCGCACCCCCGCGGAATCCGCCCATCGAGGCCACGATGTACTCCCCGTCGGGGGTCCATTCGGGACTCTCCGCGCGATTCGCCTCTCCCTCGCTGACCTGGATGGTGTCGGTCCCGTCGAGGCTCATGACCCAGATGTTCTGGCCACCGTCCATGTCCGACGTGAACACGATGTGCTCGCCGTCGGGGCTGAACCGGGGCTGCGCGTCGAAGGCCAGCCCCGACGTGAGCTGCGTCGCCTGGCCGCCGTCGATCGGGAGCGTGAAGAGATTCCCGAGATGGTCGAAGACGATCGTCCGTCCGTCGGGGGAGACGTCGACGCTCATCCAGGTGGACTCGGTCGTGCTGATGTCGAGATACCGATCCACGGGAAGGGGGAGCCCCTCCGACTCCTCCCCGTCCTGCGCCGAGAGCTGGGCGGGGGCGGCCCCGAGGATCGTGGAGATCAGGACGAGGGGGAGTCCGTGACGGAGTCGGGTCGCGATGGCGTGCATGGGTCGGTCGGTGCGTGGGGTGGATCGGGCTCGGACGGTCGGCGTCGTCGGCGTGCTCCATGTCGTCGGCCTGCTCCATTAAGGGTGGAGCCGGGGCCGGGCCGCAAGCGGCGTCGAGCACCGGGGCCCGACGACGTCGAGACCTCCGATTCGAAACATCCCGGCCGGCCGCCACGTCGTGCCTGTGGAGCGGACGGCCCGTCGCGCGGCGGGCCGGTCGGACTTCGACGCGCGCGCGCACTTGAGCGGGAGAACGATCGATGGCGAAGGTGACGACGGCGATGATTGCGGGGATGCTCGGGCTGGGTCTGCTGGTGGCGACCGGGACCCTCGGGTTCGGGCAGGATGCCGGCCAGGCCGAGCTGCGGGAGGCCGTGCGGACCGAGGCGGGTCCGGCGACGGCGACCGAGGCGGGTTCGGCGACGGCGGCGGGCCAGGACCGGTACGTGCTGGACGGAGACCCCGCGATCTATGCACTCGCGGGGCGCGTCGAGGTCGTGCCCGGCTCGAGCGATCGGGTGGAGGTCGTGGTCGAGCTGATGGGGCCCGACGCGGATCGTCTGAGCGTCGATGTCGTGGAGGTGCGCGGACAGAACGCGCTCGTCGTACGCTTCCCCGACGACCGGATCGTGTTCGATCGCGGCGTGGACGGGCGCGGTCGCACCACGATGCGCGTTCGTGACGACGGGACCTGGGGGGGCGGCATGGACCTGTTCGGCACCGACCGCGTCCAGATCTCGACGGGCGGATCGGGGCTCGAAGCGTGGGCGTCCGTTCGGGTGGAGGTGCCCGGCGGGCGTGACGCCGACGTGCACGTCGGCGCCGGTTCGATCACCGCCCGGGGCGTGTCGTCCGACCTGTTCCTGGACGTCTCCAGCGGAGGCATCGATGTCGTGGGGCACGAGGGGGACGTCCGGGCCGACACCGGGTCCGGCGAGATCCGGCTCGTCGACGTGCTCGGCTCGATCGACGCCGACACGGGATCGGGCGACATCACGATCGACGGGGTGACCGGCGACGCCATCGCGCTCGACACGGGATCCGGGGACGTCCGTGTGCTGGGCGCGCAGGCCCCGGAGTTCTCCGTGGATACGGGGTCCGGTGATGTCGACATGGCCGTCGTCGGTCCCGTCCGCACGCTCGAGGTCGACACCGGATCGGGGGACGTGACCGTTCGGTTCGCCACCGAACTCGACGCGCGCGTGGACATCGACACCGGCTCCGGTGGAATCGACGTCGACCTCGCCGGTCTCACCACGCTGCAGTCCGAGCGGGGTGAGTTCTCGGGGGTCGTGGGTGAGGGACGCGGATCGGTCTCGATCGATACCGGCTCGGGCGGGGTGCGAGTACTGCGAGGCGGCTGACCGGGCAGCCGCCGGGGGAACTACCCGTTCGAGAGCACGATCCGATACCGGGCGTTGCCGGACTTCAGGTGCTCGACGGCCTCGTTGACCCGGGCCATCGGGTACACCTCGACCTTCGGCCGGACGTCGTGGAGGTGTGCGAACTCGAGCATCTGACCGATCGTCGCGGGGCTTCCGACGGGTGAGCCCGACACCGAGCGCTGTCCCATGATCAGGGGGAAGACACCCAGGTCGAGCGGCTCCAGGGTCGCTCCGACCAGGTGCAGCCGGCCCCTCGGCTTGAGGGCGCCGACGTAGAGATTCCAGTCGAGCTTCACGTTGACCGTCGAGATGATGAAGTCGAAGGAGCCGGCGGCTGCCTCGATCGCCTCCGGATCGCGGGAATCGAGCGTTCTGTGCGCGCCGAACTCCAGCGCCTCCTGCCGCTTCGACTCGGTCGAGGTGAAGGCGGTGACGTCGCATCCCCAGGCGTTCAGGAACTGGAGGGCCAGGTGCCCGAGGCCGCCGATGCCGATGACCGCCACCTTGTCGGTGGGCTTCACGTCGAACTGGACCAGCGGGTTGAAGACCGTGATGCCCCCGCACAGCAGGGGGCCGGCCGATTCCAGGTCCATGCCCTCGGGGATCGGAACGACGCTGGACGCGCTCGCCCGTACCCTGTCGGCGAAGCCACCGTGATGCGCGACGATCGTCCCGACGGCGTCGGCGCAGAGGTTCTGGTCGCCCGCCCGGCAGAGCGGACACTGGCCGCAGTACCCGGCGTGCCAGCCGAGTCCCACCGCCATCCCGGGCTTCAGCTTCGCGACGTCGCTGCCGATCGCGGCGATCCGTCCGATCACCTCGTGGCCGGCGACGAGCGGGTACTCGGACATTCCCCACTCGTTGTCGATCATGCTGAGGTCACTGTGGCAGATTCCGCAGTGCAGGACCTCGATCTCGACCTCGTCGGGCGCGAGCGCGCCGACGTCGTAGGTGAACGCTTCGAGCGCGCCCCCCTCTTCCTGCGCGGCATAGGCGCTGATGGTCTTCGTCTGGGTCATCGGGGGTGCCTGTCGGGTTGAGCCGGAACGTGGTGCGGCGGAAAGCTCGCCG
The DNA here is from genome assembly GCA_035269045.1 of Longimicrobiales bacterium. Classification (GTDB taxonomy): domain Bacteria; phylum Gemmatimonadota; class Gemmatimonadetes; order Longimicrobiales; family Gaopeijiaceae; genus Gaopeijia. The sequence goes on from DATFJS010000056.1 coordinate 3,181, forward strand.
ATCCTAGACGCTCACGGCCGACGGAAGCAAGGCGGGGAGGCGTGGTGGTACGGCCAGGAGGTGCGGAGGCGGGGCCGGGAGGCGCGGTCGTACACGGCCCTGGCACGGGCCGCAACTTGACGAAGCACGCGGCCAGCCTTGAGCTTGAAGAACTTCCGGCGTCACTCGAGGCGCCCGAAGCAGTTCTCCCTTGTTGCTGGACACGCATGCCCCACGGAACCGAAGGCAGGGGGCAACCCGGCAGGGTCCTCTGGTGGCTGGTCCTCGGGATCGCCCTGTCGGGGACGTCCTCCCTGGCGGCCCAGGATCTGTCCCTCGATCAGGAGTTGTCCCTCAAGAGGGATTTCCCCGGGTCGGGTCCGTTCGTGTGCCCCGCCGTGACCATTCCCGAAGCGCCCCCGGCCGAGGAGCGCCTGCAGGCGACCCAGCTGGCCTCCAGCGCCGACCAGGCCCTCGTCCAGGGTGACCTCACCCGGGCCGCGAGCCTGCTCGAGAGGGCGACCGAGCTCGATCCGTCCTCCGCCGAACTGGCCTATCGCCGCGGGCGTGTCCTCGAGGACCTCGGCGATCGGCCCGGCGCCATCGACGCCTACTGCCGGGTCGTGGCGGCAGGATCGACGGACTACACCGCCACCGACGCGGAGGCCCGTCTCCAGGCCCTCGCGGACGAGCGGTGGGCAGGGATTTCCGACGAAGCCGCCCGGGCGTTTCGTGTCGGGGTGTCCTCGGCGGACCTCGGTCGGTTCTCCGACGCCGCGAGGTCCTTCGGCGACGCGCTGGCGGAAGCCCCGGAGTGGGCGGACGCCGTGTTCAATCGGGCGATCATGTTCGATCGAATGGGACGAGGAGAGGAAGCCCTGGCCGACCTGCGTCGCTATCTGGAGCTCGATCCGGATGCGGAGGACGCGGTGGCGGTCTCGGTACGCATCGGCCAGCTGGAGGGGGCCTCATCCGTCGCGCCCAGCCCTGGGACGGCGCTCGTGCTGGGCCTGCTCGTGCCCGGCATGGGGCAGTTCTACTCGGGCCGTGACGTCGGCGGCGTCACCTTCCTGTCGCTGGCGGGAGGGGCGCTGGCCGCCGGGTTCCTGATCAAGGATGTGGAGGTGGAGTGCCTGTCCGTGGTCGGGCCCGGCCAGGACTGCCCGGCGGGCGAGGTCTACAGGGAGAACGTGGATCGACCGTATCTGGGTGCGGCGCTGGCCGCGGCGGGTGGGGTGGCCGTGATCGGAGCGATCGAGGCGTTCATCAAGGCGCGCCGGGGCGGACCGGCCCTTCGCTCCACGCCGTCTCCGTCCCCGGGCGAACTCCGGCTCGCGTGGCCCAGTGTCTCGCAGAGTGGAGTCCGGGTCGATTTCAACTTCGTCCGTGTGACGTTCTGACGTGATGAGAGCCCTCGCCCTGCGCCCGCTGCTGGCGCGCCTGTCCGGATCGAGGTCGGCCCGAGTGCTGCTCGCGCTGACGGCGGGGCTGGCCGCGGGTCCGACCTGCACATCCGTGGAGGTCGTCGGCGTGCGGGTGAGCTCCGTGGAGGTCGCGCCGGGATCGGCGACGATCACCGAGGGGGCCACACGACAGTTCGCGGCGACGGTGCGGGACGACGACGGTACGCCGATCCCGCAGGCGCAGGTGACGTGGTCCGTGGTCGATGGTGCGGTGGCCCGGATCGACGCCGGCGGGCTGACCACCGGACTCGCGGCGGGCACCACCGTCGTGCGCGCCACGTTCCAGGGGACATCTGGCCAGGCGACACTGACCGTGGAGGCCGCGAACGGTACACCCACGGTGGCGATCACCGCCCCCGCCGACGGGGCGTCGTTCCAGCTGGGCGATGCCATCACCTTCACGGGTACCGCCAGCGACCCCGAGGACGGCACGCTGAGTGGCGCCAGCCTCGCATGGACGTCTCAGATCGACGGCGCCATCGGCTCGGGGGCGTCGTTCACGACCAGCTCGCTGTCCCTCGGGACGCACATCATCACACTTCGTGCGACCGACAGCGGCGGGGCCTCGACGACCACGCAGATCGGGCTCGCCGTCGTCCTCGGTGCGGCACCGACGGTGACGTCGATCACACCGGACCGCGGGCCGCCGTCCGGGGGGACCTCGGTGACCGTCGGTGGAACGCGCTTCGAGTCGGGTGCCACCGTGACCATCGGCGGGGCGCCGGCGACGAACGTGCAGTGGGTCGACGCCACGACGATCACCGCGACCACGCCGGCCGGTACCGTGGGTGCGGCCGACGTCGTGGTCACCAACCCGGACACGCAGGCGGGTACGCTGGCGGGCGGGTACACCTACACGCCGGGTCCGAGCGTGGCGTTGATCACGCCGAGCGCGGGCCCCACGGCCGGCGGGACCCGGGTGACCATCGCCGGCAGCGGCTTCGAGCCGGGGGCCACCGTGACCCTCGGCGGGACGCCGGCGACGAACGTGGTGGTGCAGAGCGGCACGTCGATCACGGCGACCACGCCGTCCAGCCCCGCAGGCGTCGTCGACGTCGTCGTCACGAATCCGGACACGCGGGCAGCCACGCTGGTGGACGGGTACACCTACGCCCCGCCGCCGACGGTCACGTCCATCACGCCGAGCAACGGACCCACGTCGGGCGGCACCTCGGTGACGATCACCGGAACCGGCTTCGTGTCGGGTGCCGGCGTCACGGTCGGGGGCAGGGCCGCAACCGGCGTCCGGGTCAACAGCTCGACGTCGATTACGGCGACCACGCCGATCCGCCCCGCGGGTCCGGCCGACGTCGTGGTGACCAATCCGGACGGGCAGTCCGACACGCTGCGGGACGGGTTCACGTACGATCCCGGTCCGACGGTGACGTCGATCACGCCCAGCGGGGGCAACACGGCCGGGGGCACCCCGGTCACCATCGCCGGGACCGGCTTCGCGTCGGGCGCGACCGTGACCTTCGGCGGCGCGGCCGCGACCAATGTGGTCCGGATCGATTCCACGACGATCACCGCGACCACGCCGGCGAACCCGGCGGGTGTCGTCGACGTCGAGGTCACGAACCCGGACGCCCAGACGGGCACGCTGGTCGATGGCTACACCTATGCCCCGGCTCCGACGGTGGCGTCGATCACGCCCGACACCGGCCCCACGGCCGGCGGCACCTCCGTGACGATCACGGGCACCGACTTCGTGGCCGGTGCGACCGTCACGATCGGGGGTGTGCCGGCGACCAGCGTGGTGGTGGTGGACGCCACCTCGATCACGGCGGACACTCCGGGCAACTCGGCGGGGGTGGTCGATGTGGTGGTCACCAACCCGGACGGCCAGACGGATACGCTGGTCGGTGGGTTCACCTACCTGCCGGGTCCGGCCATCAGCGCGATCGCCCCGACCTTCGGACCCACGGCCGGCGGCACCGCGGTCACGATCACCGGAACTGGATTCCTGTCGGGCGCGGCCGTGAGCATCGGCGGTGCGGCCGCGACGGGCGTGACGTTCATCGATGCCACCACGATCACGGCGACCACGCCCGCGGGGACGGCGGGTGCGGCGGATGTCGTGGTCACCAACCCGGATGCGCAGACGAGCACCCTGGCGGGTGGCTTCACGTTCGTCCCGCCGCCGACCGTGACGTCGGTCAGCCCGAACAACGGGCCGGCGGCCGGTGGCACCGCGGTCACGATCACGGGTGCCGGTTTCGTGGACGGCGCGACGGTCACGATCGGCGGGGTGGCCGCGACGGACGTGACGTTCGTCAGCTCGACCTCGCTCACCGCGACGACCGAAGCCCGCGCGGCCGGCACGGTGGACGTCGTGGTGACGAACCCGGACACGCAGACCGATACGCTCGTCGGCGGCTTCACGTACGACCCACCCCCGACGGTCGCGTCGATCAGCCCGAACAGTGGCCCCACCTCGGGCGGCACGTCGGTCACGATCACCGGCGCCGACTTCGTGGTGGGCGCGACGGTCACCATCGGGGGCGTGGCCGCGACGAACGTGGGCTTCGTCAACTCGACGTCGCTCACCGCGCTCACCCCGGGCAATCCGTCCGGAACCGTGGATGTCGTGGTCACGAATCCGGACACCCAGGCCGGCACGCTGGCCGGTGGGTTCACGTACCTGCCCGGGCCGGCGATCACGTCGATCGCACCGGATTTCGGGCCCACGTCGGGCGGCACCGCGGTCACGATCACCGGCACCGGCTTCGTCGACGGGGCGGTGGTGACGATCGGCGGCGCCGTGGCGAGCAACGTCACGTTCGTCGACGCGACCTCGATCACCGCGACCACACCGGCCGGGGCGGCGGGTGATGCGGACGTGGTCGTGACGAACCCCGATGCACAGACGAGCACCCTGACGGGCGGGTTCACGTACGTCCCGCCGCCCGTGGTCTCGGCGATCAGTCCGAACTCCGGCCCTGCGGACGGGGGGACCGATGTGACGATCTCGGGCACCGGGTTCGTGGATGGCGCGACGGTGGAGATCGGTGGGGCGCTTGCGACGGGCGTCACGTTCGTCGACGCCACCTCGCTCACCGCGACCACGCCGGCCGGCGCCGTCGGCACGGTGGACGTCGTCGTGACCAACCTCGACACGCAGAGCGACACACTTTCCAACGGGTTCACGTACGAACCGCCCCCGACCGTGACCTCGATCACCCCGAGCAACGGCCCCACCTCGGGCGGCACGTCGGTCACGATCACCGGAAGCGAGTTCGTCGCGGGTGCGACGGTGACCATCGGGGGTACCACAGCGACGAATGTGGGCTTCGTCAACTCCACGTCGCTGACCGCGCTCACGCCGGTCAACCCGGCGGGCCCCGCGGACGTCGTGGTGACGAATCCCGACGGCCAGTCCGACACGCTGGTGGACGGCTTCACCTACGATCCCGGGCCGACCGTGACGGCGATCAGCCCCGACCGAGGCCCGGTCGCCGGCGGTACCTCCGTGACCATCACCGGCACCGGCCTGGTGGACGGCGCGGCGGTGACGATCGGCGGGAATACCGCGACCAGCGTCGTATGGGTGAGTTCGACCCAGATCACGGCGAACACGCCCGCGGGTGCCGCGGGCGACGCGGACGTCGTGGTCACGAATCCCGACACGCAGACGGGCACGCTGACGGACGGGTTCACGTACGATCCGCCTCCGACGGTCACCTCGATCACCCCGGCCAACGGGCCGGCGGCCGGCGGCACATCGGTGACGATCACGGGGACGGACTTCGTTGACGGCGCGACCGTGACGATCGGGGGTGTGGCGGCGACCGGCGTGACCTTCGGCAGCTCGACGTCGCTCACGGCAACCACGGGGGCCCGCGTGGCCGGCACGGTCGACGTGGTGGTCGCGAATCCGGACGGGCAGTCGGATACGCTCGTGGACGGGTTCACCT
>DATFJS010000057.1:0-7723 GCA_035269045.1 Longimicrobiales bacterium
TTGAAAATGATCGCCGTGTAGAAGTAGGTGAAGAACAGGATGAGCAGACCGTACGTGATGTAGTACGTCATGGTCTGCGGCTGGAACATCTCGGCCAGCACCGACAGCGGGCCGAGGTCCAGGAATGCCGCCGCGGTGCCGGGCACCGCCGCGGCGTTCGTGGACCTGGGGCCGCTGTCCGCGCTGGCCGAGATGTTCCAGCCTCAGACCATGGTGTACTACATCACCTACGGGCTGCTCATCCTGTTCTTCACCTACTTCTACACGGCGATCATCTTCAATCCGGTCGATCTCGCGGAGAACCTGAAGAAGCAGGGTGCGTTCGTCCCGGGCGTGAAGCCCGGTGCGCGGACGGCCGAATACATCGACCGGGTGCTCACGCGGATCACCCTGTGGGGTTCGTTCTATCTCGCGGTCATCGCGCTGGTGCCGTTCTGGATCTTCGACATCTTCGGCATCACCACCTTCATCTTCGGTGGTACGAGCCTTCTGATCGTCGTGGGTGTCGGACTCGACACGGTCCAGAAGATCCAGCAGATGCTGCAGGTGCGTCACTACGACGGCTTCATGAAGAAGGGTCGGGTGAAGATGCGCGGTCGTCAGCGGTACATGTGATGATCGTCATCCTGCTCGGTCCTCCCGGAGTCGGGAAGGGCACCCAGGGAAAGCTTCTCTGCGAGGCGGAGGGCTACGAGCACGTCTCCACCGGAGATCTGCTTCGCTCGGCACGTCGCGAGGGGACGCCCCTCGGGCTCGAGGCGAAGGGGTTCATGGATCGGGGCGAACTCGTGCCGGACGAGATCATCGTCGGCATGGTCCGTGAGAAGCTCCAGGAACTCGGCCCGGAGCGGGACGTCGTGTTCGACGGCTTCCCGCGCACCGTGCCTCAGGCCGAGGCGCTGTCCAGGGAACTGAACAGGATCGGTCGGAAGGTCACCCGCGTGGTGGTCATGAACGCCGAGGACCCGATTCTCGTGCGCCGTCTCAGCGGACGCCGCAGCTGCCCGGAGTGCGGGACGGTGTACAACGTGTACAGCTCGCCGCCCGAGGTGGAGGGCATCTGCGACAAGTGCGGTGCGGAGCTCGTCCATCGGAAGGACGACGATCCGGCCACGGTGCAGAATCGTCTCGACGTGTACCGGAAGCAGACGGCGCCGCTCATCAGTTACTACGAGCGCAAGCCGACCGTTCCGGTGGTCGAGGTGGACGGAGCGCAGGACGTCGATGACGTGCAGACCGCACTTCGCGCAGCCCTGCAGGAGCGGAAGTGATCCACCTCCGCACTGCTCGGGAAATCGAGGCGATCGGAGAGGGCGGGTCGATCATCGGCCGGCTGTTCGAACACCTCGAGACCGTCGTTGCGCCCGGCGTGTCCACCCAGCGTCTCGACGAGGAAGTCGAGGAGTTCGTGGTCAGCCACGACGGGGCGGTGCCCGCGTTCAAGGGCCTCTACGGATTCCCCGGGGCGGCGTGCATTTCGGTGAACGAGGAGATCGTCCACGGGATCCCGAAGGACTCGGTCACGCTGGGCGAGGGAGACATCGTCACGGTCGACGTCGGCGTTCGGCTCGACGGATGGTGCTCCGATTCCGCCTGGACCTTCGCCGTCGGCGACGTGGACGCGGACACGCAGCGTCTTCTGGACGCCACGCGAGGTGCTCTCGACGCCGCCATCGAGGCCGCGGTCGAGGGGAATCACGTCGGTGATCTGGGTGCCGCGGTCATGAAGTCGGTCGAAGGGCAGGGGATCGGGATCGTGCGTGACCTCGTCGGTCACGGAATCGGTCGGGAGGTCCACGAGGAGCCCCAGATCCCCAATGTCGGGCGTCCGGGCCACGGTCCGAAGCTGCGCAACGGCATGGTGCTCGCGATCGAGCCGATGCTGTCGCTCGGAACGGACCGGATCCGCACGCTCGAGGACCGCTGGACGGTGGTCACGCAGGATGGTTCGCGGTCGGCTCATTTCGAGCACACCGTGGCCGTGACCGAGGAAGGACCGAGGATTCTCACTGGATCGCACAAGGAGAGTCCGCATCCCGTCTGACGGGATCGGACTCCACGATCACGACGGCCGTGTCGCGGGCGGGTTTACGGCCCCGAACGGCTTGATTACTTTTATTAGCTCTGCCAGAAACGCACCTGGAGCGGGTCATGAAGGTACGAAGCAGCGTCAAACCGATTTGTGAACACTGCAAGGTGATTCGCCGCCGAGGTGTGGTGCGGATCATCTGCAGCCGTAATCCGAAGCACAAGCAGCGTCAGGGATAAATCATGGCTCGTATTGCTGGTGTCGACCTCCCCCGCGGAAAGCGGATCGAAGTCGCGCTCACCTACATCTATGGAATCGGCGACGCTCGCGCGAAGGCGATTCTCGACGCGACCGGCATCCCCGCCGAGCTTCGCACGCACGAGCTGGGTGACGAGGAAGTCAGCCGGCTCCGCCGCGAGATCGAGGGGAGCTACAAGGTGGAGGGTGCGCTGCGCTCGGAGGTGTCCATGAACATCAAGCGTCTCATGGACATCGGGTGCTACCGCGGGCTTCGGCACCGCAAGGGCCTCCCGGTCCGCGGGCAGCGTACATCGACGAACGCGCGGACCCGCAAGGGCAAGAAGCGCGCGATCGCCGGAAAGAAGAAGCCGCCGCGCAAGTAGCGTGGTGCCGCGTCCGCAGGGACGCGCGAAGCCCCCCGGCCGACGTGCGGTCGACCGGGTACACCGTCGGATGCGGCGCCGGGCCGGGAAGCATCGGCACATCGCCGCATCTCTCGTTTGATCGAGAGACTTCGACAGAGACTCCGGAAGGGATCTGCAAACAGTGGCAACTGGAAAGCCCAAGTCGGGCAGCAAGCGCGGAAAGCGCCAGAAGAAGGTCGTCGAGGCGGAGGGCATCGCCCACGTTCGCGCGACCTTCAACAACACCATCGTGACGATCACCGATTCCAAGGGGAACACGGTGTCGTGGGCGAGCGCCGGCAAGGCTGGGTTCAAGGGCTCGAAGAAGTCCACTCCGTTCGCCGCCACGCTCGCGGGTGAGCAGGCCGGCAAGGATGCTCACGCGATGGGCATGAAGCGTGTGGACGTCCGCGTCCAGGGCCCGGGATCGGGTCGCGAGTCCGCCATCCAGGCGCTCGCTTCCGCCGGTCTCCAGATCACGTCGATTCAGGACGTCACGCCGCTTCCGCACAACGGTTGCCGTCCCCCCAAGAAGCGCCGCGTCTGAGGAACTGAAGAGATATGGCTCGTTATACCGGACCCGTCTGCAAGCTCTGTCGCCGTGAAGGGCACAAGCTCTTCCTCAAGGGACAGAAGTGCTTCACCGAGAAGTGCCCCGTCGACCGCCGGAGCTATCCCCCGGGCCAGCACGGCCCGGCGAACTCCCGCCGTCGCAAGCAGTCCGACTACGCCACTCAGCTTCGTGAGAAGCAGAAGGTGAAGCGGATGTACGGCCTCGCGGAGAAGCAGTTCCGTTCGCTGTTCGAGACCGCCAGCAACCAGTCGGGCGTCACGGGTGAGAACCTGCTGATTCTCCTGGAGACGCGGCTCGACAACGTGATCTTCCGCATGGGCCTCGCGGCTTCGCGGAACCAGGCGCGCCAGATCGTCCGTCACCGTCACGTCGAGGTGAACGGTCGCGTGGTCGATGTCCCGAGCGCCCGCGTCAAGCCGGGCGACGAAGTCGCGGTCAAGAGCGGCTCGCGCGACATCCTTCCCGTCCAGGCGGCCCTCGAGTCCCGGACGCGTCCGGAGTTGGCCGAGTGGCTGACCATCGACGAGGGCAAGAAGATCGGACGGATCGTGCGTCAGCCGACCCGTGCCGACATTCCGCTGGCCGTTCAGGAACAGCTCATCGTCGAGCTCTACTCGAAGTGATTCGCGCCGGGACGCCCGTCGCCGCGGCGACGGGCGTCCCGCGTTTCGATGCATACATGTGTGACCCGCAGGAGGAATAGTGGAAATCGATCTGACCGGACTGGTACTTCCCGAGCGCATCGAGGCGGTCGACGTCTCCGACGACGGGGCGTCCGCGCGGTTCGTCATCGAGCCGCTGGAGCGTGGCTTCGGTCATACGCTCGGCAACTCGGTGCGTCGCGTCCTGCTTTCGCAGCTCCGTGGTGCCGCCGTGTGGGGCTTCCGCATCGACGGCGTCGTGCACGAGCACCAGACGGTGCAGGGCGTCGTCGAGGATGTGCATCAGATCATCCAGAACCTCAAGTCGCTCGTCGTCGTGCTCGACGACGATGTCGATGAGGCCACGATCGAGATCTCGGCTTCCGGGCCCGGAGCGATCACGGCCGGTCTCGCCTCGCCGCCCTCGGGCGTCGAGATCCTGGATGCGGACCACCACATCCTGACCCTCCAGGACGAACGCGACCTCAACGTCGAGCTCTACGTGAACAAGGGCCGGGGCTTCGTCCTCGCAGACCAGCACGAGCTCCCCAAGGGCTCGCCGGTCGACCTGGTTCGCGTCGACGCCATCTACAACCCGGTCCGTCGCGCCAACTTCGGCGTCGAGGAGACGCGGGTGGGGCAGCGCACGGACTTCGACCGCCTCACGCTCCAGGTGGAGACGGATGGGTCGGTCGAGCCCGAAGAGGCCATCCAGTACGCGTCCGCACTCGTGCGGAAGCATCTCGAGTTCATGATGTACTTCGGAGAGGGGGGCATTCCGCAGGAGGCGCCCGAGGGCGCCGTTGCGGTGTCCGATCAGCTCCAGGAGCTCTTCCGTCGTCCGATCGAGGACCTCGCGGAGCTCAGCGTGCGGTCCCGGAACTCGCTCCAGAAGGAGAACATCCGGACGCTCGGCGATCTGGTCCAGAAGAACGAGGACGAGATGCTGGCCATCGAGAACTTCGGGAAGAAGTCGCTGCAGGAGATCCAGGAATTCCTGGACGAGCAGGGACTCCGGTTCGGAATGCAGCTCGAGGAGGGCGACGAAGGTCAGCTCTTCTTCATCGAGGACGAAGCAGAGGAGATGGCGGACGCCGAGTGACGGCGGCTTCCTTCCCCCAGGTGAGATAGACCATGCGTCATCGCAAGAACGGCAGAAAGCTCAACCGCACCCCGGCGCACCGTCGTGCCATGCTTCGCAACATGGCCACGTCGCTGTTCCTCCACGAGCGGATCGAGACCACCACGGCCAAGGCCAAGGAGCTTCGCCCCTACGCGGAGCGGCTCATCACGCTCGCCAAGCGGGGCGACCTGCATGCGCGTCGCCTCGCGGCGTCGAAGGTGCGGGACCGGGACGTGGTCGGGAAGCTCTTCGACGAGCTCGGGCCGCGGTACTCGGATCGTCCGGGCGGGTACACCCGCATCCTGAAGCTGGGTGCACGCAAGGGTGACGCGGCAGAGATGGCACTGATCGAACTCGTCAACTAGGTTGCCGGGCTCGAAACCGGACACCCGCCGACTCAACGACAGGACGCACGACGACATGGCCGACCGCCGCGGAGCATCCAACCTCGGAATCCCCCTCATGCTCGGCACCCTGGTGCTGCTGGGTGGATTCCTGTACTGGCTTGCCACGACCGCCGAGCCGACCCCTCCGCCCGTCATGGAGGAGGAGCCGGAGGAGCAGGTCGGTCCGGCCGCCACCGTCGCGCAGCTCGACACGCTCGAGCGGAACGCGAACGCCTACGAGGGTCAGATGATCCGGGTGGAGGACGTCTCCGTCGCGCAGAGCCTCGGCACCTCGTCGTTCTTCGTGCAGCTGCCGGGCGGATCGCCGTTCATGGCCGTGTACGCCGAGAACCTCGTCGCGGCCGGTGAGCCGGTCCCGTCGGGTGAAGTCACGCTGGTCGGTCGGGTGCACGAGGCGCAGGACAGCCTGCTCGACGTATGGATCGAGAGCGGCGTGGTCAGCGAGCCCAACCGCCCGCTCGCGGAGTTCGCGTCGCACTACCTCGAGGTCGCGGCGATCTTCGTCGGCGGACAGCAGGGTGGGGGCGACTCCGGTGAAGGAAATGCCGCGGGCGGCGACGCCGGTGGCGGAAACTGACGCAAACTGATTTCGATGCGGGCGACGCAGGTCGCCCGGTCACATAGAGGAACGAACGATGGCACGAGTCTGCTACGTCTGCGGAAAGAAGCCCGGAGTGGGCAACACGCGCAGCAAGGCCAACAACAAGACCCGGCGGCGCTGGTTGCCGAACCTCCAGTCGGCGAAGATCATCACCGACGAGGGGGAGCGGAAGCGCGTACGGGTGTGCACCTCGTGCATCTCGGCCGGGAAGATCAGGAAGGCACCGCCGGTGGAGGCCGAGGCCTGACCGCCCCCGGCTCTCACGTCGGTACGCCGACGGATTCGAGACCCCCGCGCGCTTCGGCGTGGCGGGGGTTTCGGCGTTTCAGACCCCGACCGTCCAGACGATGACCCACGAAGCCGACCGTACCGACGACCTCGCCCGTATCGATGCGGCCCTGCGCGCGGCTGCGGAGGCGGTCGCGCCCTTCACCCCCGGCGCCGTGGCGTGGGAGACGAAGGCGGAGCGGGGCGACCCGCTGACCGCGGCCGACCTGGCCGTCGACGGGGTCCTGCGTGAGATGCTGCCGCGCGCGGGCGAAGGGTGGCTCAGCGAGGAGACGGTGGACGATCACGCGCGGCTCGCGTGCGAGCGCGTCTGGATCGTGGATCCGATCGATGGAACGCGCGAGTTCGTGGAGGGGATCCCCGAGTGGTGCATCTCCATCGGGCTGGTGGAGCGCGGTCGACCGGTGGTCGGTGGGATCCTGAACCCGGCGACCGATCAACTCGTCCTGGGTGCCGTGGGGCATGGCGTGACGCTGAACGGTACTCCGGTCGACCCGGATACCTCCGCGTCCCTCGAAGGCGCCCGGGTCCTCGCCAGCCGAAGCGAGGTGAGGCGGGGCGAGTGGGACCGGTACGCGGGGGCGGGGTTCGAGGTCGTCCCCTGCGGCTCCGTGGCGTACAAGCTGGGGCAGGTGGCCGCGGGGCTGGCCGAGGCGACGTGGACGCTCGTCCCGAAGCACGAGTGGGACGTGGCGGGCGGCGCGGCGTTGATTCGCGCTGCCGGACTGCATCTCAGCCACGCGGACGGCAGCGAGCGGACCTTCAATCAGGCCGACTCGAAGCTGCCGAACTTTCTCGCGGGGCCGGCAGGGCTCCTGGAGAAGTTCAGGGCGCGCTGGGTCTAGACTTTCTCGCCCAGCCGCTTCCGCTTGGGATCCCGCTTCTTCGCATCCTTTCGGGTCCCGTCCTCGCCGTAGTAGTACTGGTAGTAGTACCCGTAGCGGCCGTATCGGCTGCTGTACCGCGAGTCCCTTCGATAGTCGACGTCGTTCAGGATCGTCCCGAGGATCGGTGCCCGGACGTTCCTGAGCTGCTCGACGGCGTAGGTGAGCGCGCCCTTCTCGGTCTCGTTGGCACGGGCGACGATCACGACCCCGTCCACCTTGGTGCCGAGCACCGCCGCGTCCGTCACGATCGTGAGCGGTGGCGAGTCGATGATGATGAAGTCGAAGGTCTTCTCCAGTTCCTCGATCGCCCGCTGCATGCGGGTCGACCCCAGCAGCTCGGCCGGGTTGGGCGGGAAGTCACCGCTGGGCATGAAGTGGATCGATCCGGAGTGACCGAGTGCCACCTTCTGGATCGCTTCCCCGAGGTTCACCTGAGCCGCAAGGAGGTTCGACAGCCCCGGCTGACGATCACACCCGAACACGGCATTCAGGACACCCCGGCGAAGATCCGCGTCGATCAGCAGCGTCT
>DATFJS010000058.1:0-5073 GCA_035269045.1 Longimicrobiales bacterium
CCACCGACCAAGGGCGTGCTGGGGGTCAACTGGTTCGGGCCGAACGACCTCCTCACGCTCGGCCTCCAGGGGCGGACGGTCGCCGGCCAGGACGATGTGCCGGAGGGGTTCGACGGCATGGACGGCTTCTCGGTGTTCGACATCCGAGCCTCGGTCGACCTCGCCGTGTGGACGGGCCAGGACGCGCTCCTGCGCTTCGGTATCGCGAATCTGACCGACGAGACGTACCGCGAACCCTACAACGCCGCCCCCTCACCGGGTCGGAGCTTCGAGACCTCCCTCCGCTTCAGCTTCTGATGACGACTTCCCCGCGACGCCCTGCCACCATGATGATCACTCGTCTTTTCCGTTCGAGCGCTCTCGCGGCCGGTGCGGTTCTGGCGGCTTGTGCCTCCGGCACCTCGCCGGCGACCGAGGCGCCGACACCCGTACCGACCGCTCACGGGACCCCCTCCTCACCGACGCCGACCGCCACACCCTCTGCCGGGGTGGGGCTGCTGGTCATGGCGCACGGCGGCGACGACGCGTGGAACGCGTCGGTCGAGGCCGAGGTCTCCGAAGTCCGTCAGGCGGTTCCCGTGGAACTCGCCTTCGGGATGGCGAATCCCATGACGCTGCGAACCGCGCTGAACGCACTGGACGCCCAGGGCGTCCGGCGCGTCGCGGTGATCCGGCTGTTCCTGTCCGGTGACTCCTTTCGGGATCAGACGGACTGGTTCCTGGGAATGTCGGACTCCCCGCCGTCGGATTTTCTCCTCATGGGACCGATGCAGGCCGACCCTGCCGCGCGGCTGCAGATCGAGCACGCGTTCGAGGTGGTCACGCACGACCACGGGCTGCTGGATACGCAGCTGGCAGAGGACATTCTCGTCGAGCGTGCGGCCTCCCTGTCGGAGGACCCCGCCGAGGAGAGTGTTCTCCTGATTGCCCACGGGATGGGCGACGACCGTGAGAACGGAGCCGTCCTGGACGATCTCGAACGGATCGCGAGCACGATGCGTGCGGCGGGGTACGCCAGCGTTCGGGCGGAGACGCTCCGGGAGGACTGGCCGGAGAAGCGAGCTGTCGCGGAGGACCGGATCCGTGACTTCGTCGAGGCCGAGACGAGCCAGGGACGTCGGGTCCTGGTCGTTCCCGCCCGGCTGTCGGGATTCGGACCGTATGCGGAGGTGCTCGAAGGGCTGGAGTACGTACCCAGCCAGGCGCTTCTTCCGCACCCGTCGCTCTCGGACTGGATTCTTCGATCCAGCGCCGACCTGACGTGCAGGTACGGCTGGGTCGTGTCCGAGGCGTGTGGCGGCTGAGTCGGGAAGCGGATGGCGAGTTGCCGCGCGGTCCCCGGGCCGTGACCTTCGGGCATGAAGATCTGGATCGACGCCGATGCCGCCCCGAACGACGTGAAGACGATCGTGCAGCGTGCCGCCGCCCGCGTGGAGGTTTCCGCACTGTTCGTCGCGAACGGACGCCTGCACATGCCCCCGGGCAACGAGTTCGTCGAGGCGGTGCGGGTCGGCGGGGGTCCCGACGCGGCGGACGACCACATCGCGGACGAAGCGGCCGCGGGCGATGTCGCGGTCACGGCGGACATTCCGCTCGCGGCGAGGCTCGTCGAGAAGGGGGTTCGGACCATCGGTCCGCGCGGCGACGAGTACACGCCGGAGAACATCGGTCACCGCCTCTCGATTCGCGACTTCATGGACGGCCTGCGCTCGACGGGCGTCGACACGGGTGGGCCGAGCTCGTGGGGAACGAAGGAGAAGCAGGCGTTCGCGGCGACGTTCGACCGGGTGCTGACCGCGGCCGTGCGGGCGGATGAGCGCGCGCGCCGGCGGGCGGATCGGGACGCCGGCGCGGATCCCGAAGCGGATCCGCAGGCGACTCCGGGGACGGATCCCGCCCCCGGGTCGTCCTAGGGCCTGTTCACGCTACGGGGGTGCGCTCTGTTGCGTCTGAACAGGCCCTAGAGGTCCAGCTCGGTTCCGATTCCGAGCTCGCGGGCCCGCTCGTAGAGCAGGATGGCGGTGGCCATGTCGTCTGCGGCCAGCCCGAGGTGCATCGCCATGATTCGCTCGGCCGAATCGGTTCGCCCGGCGGCCTTCCCCGCCACGACATCGCCGAGATCGGCAGCCGCGACCGGAGTGTCGGCGAAGTACCCTAGGCCCCGGTAGTACTCCATCTGGTCGACGTCGTCCGTGACGATCCGATCGAACTCGGAGAGCGCGCCTCCGCTCCAGTACGAGTCGTAGTCCACCGCGGCGGCGAAGGCGCCCTCCGCGAGCCACCCGGCCCGGATGGTGGCATGCGGCTCCTTCAGGATCGGGCCGCTGGTGACGACCAGGTCCAGACCGTCGACCGCGTCCCGGGGTTCGTCCGCGACCTCGATGTCGGCGCCGACGACACCGGCCATCTCACGCGCATACGCCCGCGCGACGTCCCGGTCGATGTCGTACGCGACGACCCGTTCGAGGTCGAAGACCGTGGCGAACGCCTCGAGGTGGCTTCGGCCCTGCACGCCACAGGCGAGGATGCCGAGGGACCGACTTTCCGGGCGCGCGAGGTACTGCGCGGCGAGAGCCGACGCCGCGCCCGTGCGCTTGGCGGTGATCCAGGTCGCGTCCATGACTGCGAGGGGGAGACCGGTGTCCGGGTCGTTGAGCACGAGCAGACCCGCCACGTACGGAAGGCCGCGGCCGGGGTTGTTCGGATAGGCCGAGACCCACTTGATCCCGGCCGAACGAAGGCTGGGAATCCACGCGGGCATCGCGTGGAGAAAGGAGTCCGGACCCGGGTGGATGCCCGGCTTCGGGGGCATCTCGACCTTTCCCTCACCCTTCTCCCGGAACATGGTCTCGAGCGCCGCGATGATGGCGCGCATCTCGAGCCCGACCGCCTCCACATCGGATCTGCACAGGTAGAGCAGGGACGCGGGATCCGACACGCCGCTCACTCCTCCGGGGAAGCGGGCAGCCGGTCCTCGATGCGACGGAGGGTGTCTCGGATCTCCGAAAGTACCGCGACGGTCGTGTCGTCGTGCCCGAGCGCGGGCGTCGACGGCTCGGCGGCAGACCCGCTTCCGGCAGACCCGCTTCCGGACGATCCACGATCCGAGACCAGGTCGCGCTGCGTCAGAACGGCATCCCGGAAGTCACGGGCCTGTCGCACCCCGACCAGCTGGACCGCCGCGCCGGCCGTCGACTGGCCTGCCGTCTCGATGCGGACCGCCTGGAGGTCCAGGTACCGCATGATGGGCCCTTCGACCAGGCCCACGTCGGTGATCTTGTCGAGGGGCACCGTCATCTCGCGTCGAACGAGAATGCCCCGCGTGACCTTGAGCGAGCGCTCGGTCAGCGTGCAGGTCATGCGGTCGAGGTACCGCTGCGTGGCCCACTGCCCGATGATCCACCAGATGGGAAGCAGGACGATCCCGATGATCGTCGCGACGAGGACGAAGGTGCCCGACAGGAGCCAGTAGCTCCGCACCTTCGGATTGAACTCCGCCTCGATCAGGGTGCGGGACTGGCTCATGTCGGGCTCGCTCGTTCCTCGTGCCGTCAGGCGATGTCGACGAGCTCGAGCTCGAAGATCAGCGTCTTCCCGGCGAGTGGGTGATTCGCGTCGATCTTGACGCTCGACTCGTCGGTGTCGACGACCGTGACGGGGAGGTTCTGCCCGTCCTGCGTCTGCATGGCGAGCTGGTCGCCCACGTCGGGGTCCATCCCGTCCGGCAGCTGCTCGCGCGGTACGGCCATCACGAGGTCGTCCCGGACGGGGCCGTACGCCTCTTCGGGCTCGAGACGGGCGTCCGCCTTCTCACCGACCGAGAGACCTTCGACGGCCTGCTCGAATCCGGCGATGACGGAGCCCTCGCCGAGCTTGAACTCGAGCGGGTCGCGTCCCTCGGAGGAATCGAAAACGGTGCCGTCTTCGAGACGGCCGGTATAGTGCACGTGTACGGTGTCGCCGCTGCTGGCGTTTGCCACGGGTCCTCTCTGATTCGTTCGAAATTGTCTGCAGAACCCGAAACCTAACGGAGATCCGGGTCGCGTGCGGGCTCGGACGTGCCCTCAATACCGTGGTAGCGCCGGATCCACCTCGTCGCGCCACGCGAGGATTCCTCCCTCGAGGTTGAGGACTCCCGCGATTCCGGCATCCGCGAGTCGTGCGGCGGCTTCACGGCTCCGACCGCCGGATTTGCAGTACAGCACCACCGGTTCCGGTCCGGCGCGAAGCTCCTGGACGGCGTCCAGGATGCGCGCCTGCGGCACGAGGCGGGCGCCCCGGGATTCGAGGTTCGCGATGTCCCACTCGTGGGGCTCCCGCACGTCGATCAGGGTGATCGTCTCCCCCGCGTCGAGGCGTGCGGCCAGCTCGGACGGTGTGATGCCCGCCACGCCCGTACGCTCCGCGTGCTGTTCGGCGGCCCGCACCCCGCAGAACTCCTCGTAGTCGATCAGCTCGGTCACCGTGGGGTGGTCGCCGCAGACCGGGCACCCGGGATCGGGGTCGATGGTGAGGGTGCGGAGCGAGAGGTCCAGCGCGTCGAGCAGGTGCAGCTTCCCGGAGGACGAAGGGCCCGCGCCGAGAATCCACTTGATTACCTCGAGGGCCTGGAGCGAGCCGACGATGCCGGGAAGCACACCGAGTACTCCGCCCTCGGCGCAGTTCGGCACCAGCCCCGGCGGCGGGGGATCCCGGAACAGGCAGCGGTAACAGGGCCCGTCCTCCGTCGCGAACAGCGCGACCTGCCCGTCGAACCTGAGGATCGATCCGTACACGTAGGGGATCCCGAGGAGCACGCAGGCGTCGTTGACGAGGTAGCGAGTGGGGAAGTTGTCCGTGCCGTCGACCACGATGTCGTAGTCGCGCAGGAGGTCCATCGCGTTCTCGGACGTCAGGCGCTCGGCGTGCAGGATCAGCTCGACGTGCGGATTCACGTCGGCCAGCCGGTCCCGGGCAGATTCGAGCTTGGGCCGGCCGAGGTCACGCGTCCCGTGGATGACCTGCCGCTGCAGGTTGGACGCGTCGACCACGTCGTCGTCGACGAGACCCAGCGTGCCGACACCGGCCTCTGCG
>DATFJS010000059.1:0-3425 GCA_035269045.1 Longimicrobiales bacterium
GCGAGGCCGCCGATCCCGAGGGACGCGATGAGCGCGCTGATCTCGATGCCGAAGGTGGCGAGGCCCGTCAGGAGCAGGACCGACCAGAGCGCGAGCTGGACGATGAAGCCGATCGCGCCGATGGCCGTGGCAAGCCCCGGATCGTCGTCCAGGCTTCGCTTCTTGTAGTGACGGACGCCGTAGTTGACGACCCCCATGCCCCAGAATCCGATCTGGAGCAGCAGCACCGCGGTGAGGACGCCGGTCATCGTGGCGTCCCACTGGTCGGGCAGATCCAGCGACCGGGCACCTGCCCAGAGGCCGACGAGCAGAATGAAGAGGAACCGGGTCTTGTCGAGCAGCTCGACCGCGAGGTCGTCCAGGTCGGTCTCCGTGCGCTCCGACATACGCCGGATCTGGACGATCAGGACCTGGAGGGCGAAGCGCACGAGGAGCGCGGTCGCGATCCCGTAGGCCCCCGCCACGAGGAGCTCACGGAGGGGGAAGCCGAAGACGACGGTATCGAAGTTCATGGCGCGGCGCGGTCGCTGGACAGCGCCGGATCGTCGTTCGAGGCGGTCTCGACGGCCGCCTCGCGTGCCAGTCGCTTCTCCTCCTGCCAGAAGGAGATGGCCAGCAGCACGGCACCGATGCTGATCGCGATGTCCGCGACGTTGAAGATCGGAAAGTCGTAGACGACGAGGTCGACGGGGCCCAGGAAGTCCACCACGCCCCGATCCCACCGGACCCGGTCCCACAGGTTTCCGAGCGCGCCGGCCACCACGAGGGCCAGGGACACCAGCCGCAACCGATCGTCCGACTCGGCCTGGCGGTAGAGCATCGCGATGAGGCCCAGCGCCAGGAAGGTGACGGGAATGAAGAACCAGCGGGAGTCTTCGCCGACCGACAGACCGAAGGCCGCGCCCTTGTTGTACGCGAGGGTCAGCGGCATGAGCCCTCCGAGCATCTCGCCGATCGGTCCGGGGACCCCTCCCCGCTCCGACAGGGCCCACGCCTTGGTGATCCAGTCGACGACGAGGATCGGCGGCACGATCGCGAGCAGGATCCGCGACTTCACCGCAGATCCGGTCGATTCGATTCCGCCGTCCATGTCCGATCTTCCTCCCCCGATCGTTGGCCGGGGGTCCTGCTGCGCGTCGGTCATCGTCTTCGGGTAACTCGGTTCTCGGCGGAGTCGGGTATACGCGGGGACGATCAGTTCGCCGCGGTCGCGGGCGCCAGTCGCAGGACGCTCGCCTGCTCGCCTCCCACGTCGGTCAGCAGGTAGATGTGGCCGTCCGGTCCCTGACGCACATCGCGGATCCGTTGCCCATGCTCACCGAGCAGGACCTCGACGGTGGTGGAGCCGTCGTCCGCGAATTCGACCCGAGCGAGCTGCTGGCCGGCGAGCCCGCCGACGAAGGCGCTGCCCCGCCACTCGGGGAAGACATCGCCGTCGTAGATGACGAGCCCCGAGGTGGCGATCGAAGGCACCCAGTAGTGCACCGGCTGCTCGAGCCCGGGGGCCTCCGCGATGCCGTCGCCGATCGGTCGGCGCGACGACCCGTAGTTCACGCCGTACGTGATGATCGGCCACCCGTAGTTGCTGCCCGCCTCGATGCGGTTGAGCTCGTCGCCGCCCTGAGGCCCGTGCTCCGTCTCCCAGAGTTCACGCGTCTCCGGGTGGATCGCCAGCCCCTGTGGGCTCCGGAGTCCGTAGGCCCAGATCGACGGCTGGTAGCCGTTGCGACCCACGAAGGGGTTGTCCGACGGGATCGAGCCGTCGTCGTTCAGGCGGTTCACCGTACCCTGATGATTCGCCGTGTTCTGCGCCTGCTGCATCTCGCCACGATCCCCGACGGTGACGAAGAGGTAGCCCTCGTCGTCGAACACCATGCGGGATCCGAAGTGCTGTCCACGAGCGGTGCAGGCGTCGGCGACGAAGATGTCCTCGACCCCGGTGAGTGCCGCGGCGTCGAGGTCGAGCGCCCCGCGCACGACCGCCGTGGTCGCACCGTTGTCTCCGCCGTCCGTCGTGCAGGCCCTGGAGTAGCTGAGGTACACCATCGAGTTGTCCTCGAACCCCGGGTGCAGTCGGACGTCCATCAGGCCTCCCTGCCCCCTCACGACGATCTCCGGGAGCCCGGAGATCTCCTGCTCGACGAGGACCCCATCCCGGACGACCCGAAGACGACCCGGATCCTTCTCCGTCACCAGCATCCCCCCGTCCGGAAGGAACTGCATCCCCCACGGGAAGTTGAGGCCGTCCGCGACGGTCTCCACGCGGTACGGACCGGCGTCGGACGGGTAGACCGGTGCGTCCTGCGCGGCGGTCGGCACCGCCACGAGCCCGGCGACGAAGAGAAGGGGGAAGAGTCGATGAATCACGGGTCCTCCGAGGACGTGCGGATGGCAGTCGGTGGATACAGGGTAGTCGGAAAGAGAGAACCCCGCGCCCCCCGGTGAGGATCCGACGGTGGATTCCGATCCTCGGGGTGGCATCCTGCCCGGGGGATCTGGTCTTTTGTGTCGTCGGGGGTGAGCTTTTCCGCAGACGAATCTTCATTCAACAGGGACGATTCCTTGAACGCACTTCTACTGGCGACGACGCTGATCGTCGCGCCCGGCACGCAGGCCGCGCAGGACACGATCACGCCGAACTTCGGCTGGACGGCCGGGACGGTCCTCTCGGGCGAGGCCTCGGTCGAGACGGTCCAGTCGCAGGACGGACAGGAGGTGCCGGGGCAGTCGCTCCAGGTCTCCCTCACCCGGACGATCTCCGATCATCCGCAGGGCCTGCTCGTCACCTCCGAGGTGGAGGGCCAGGCCGCCGAAGCGCTGCCCGCCTTCATCGTGAGCGATGCCGGCGAGTTCGTGGGCGTCGAGGGCGTGGACGAGGTCGTGGCCCGGATGCGTGAGCAGCTCCTCGCCGCCGCGCGGGCGCAGACCGGCGGCACGGTGCCCCCGCAGGCCGAGGCGATGGCCGAGCAGATGTTCAACGCCGAGAGCGTGGAGGCGGGAGCCCGTGAGGAGCATCGGCTTCTCGTCGGCCTCTGGAACGGCACCACGTTCGAGCGGAACGGAGTCCGGATCACCCGCATGGAGATGCAGGACGGCGTGACCCAGTCGGTGCTCCCCACCGAGGTCGAGTACGTCTGGCGGGGCTTCGCGCCCTGCGCCGAGGGCGAGGCGGAGGACAGCTGCATCGAGCTCGAGGCGACGCTGTTCCCCGACGAGAACGCCCTCGCGACCGCGTTCGAGCAGCGACTCGGGGCGCAGAACCCGGGCGCTCTCTTCGTGAATCGGGCGGTCCAGACCCGGACCATCCGGCTCCTCGCACAGCCGGACGGACTCGTGCCGCGCCTGCTCGTCGATCGGACGGAAGCCAGCTTCGACATCGAGGCCGAGGGGGAGATCGTGGAGCTCGGTCTGACACAGACCGAGGA
>DATFJS010000060.1:0-5385 GCA_035269045.1 Longimicrobiales bacterium
AGAGCATCACCGGCCCCGCGAGAATGACCAGGTACTCGGCGTACGTCAGGCTCGAGACGCTGTTCATGCCCCAGTACGCCCACACGAGCTGGACCAGGGAGGTGAAGATGATCACGGTCCAGAGACTCTGCGCGAGACCACCCCGCAACTCTCCTCGGAAGACCCGAACCACGCCGGTGAGGATCTCCGCGATCCCGAGTCCGACGATCACGCTCGTGACGACGAAGATCAGTTCGAGGAGAGACATGGGACGAGGCTCGAGATCGGTGGGTGCGCAGACCCATCATGCAGACCCATCATGAGGGGCTCGTGGAGATGCCGCCACGTCGGGCGGGTCCGGCGCGGAGAGTCCGGTCCGGGGCGCAGCGCCACATCCCTGATTCCGACACCGCCTGCTCGGACCATCCTCCGTTGTAGACGACGACCGTGGGAACGCCGCCGCCCGCAGACCGGTCGCAGAAGAAGACGGCGAATCCGCCGGTATCGAACAGGTCTCCGACCCGCGTGATGTCGACGGCCTCCTCCGCCGGCCGCAGGACGTGGGACGGCGTCCCCTCGACGCCGTCACCGAATGGGTGGAGCACCTGGAAGGCCTCTCCCGAGGCGTCGTCCTCGAGCACCCCGACGACCACATAGCGGCCGGGCCGGTCGAAGGGATAGATACGTCCGAATCGGAACGCACCGGTCAGGGGTCCGGCCGAGACCGGCGGAGTGAGCTGCTGCTGCGCCAGCTCCGATACGCGAGCGAGCTCGGACGAGTCGGTCGCGAGGGTGAAGGCGAATCCCTGGCGGTACTCCTGCGCGGTGAGGGCGCCGGTACCGACGGACGCGATCAGCACGACTGCGGTCAGGAAGGTGGTCCGTGTCGCTGGCATGACGTGCCCCGGGTCGAGAGTCCGGGGACGCGCTCGTCGGACGGCCCCGTCTCCCAGTCTACGCGGATCCCCCTCAGCGCGTCACGTCTTCCAGCCACCGGAGGATCCGGTCGGCGATCTCGGGCAGGGGCGCGACCCTCTGCTCCCGCCCGGCACCGCGATCCACCTACGCGATCAGAAACCGCCGCACCACCATCGACCAGAGGAGCGCGATCCCCAGGACCCAGCCCGCGAGGCCGATGTGGTACCGTCGGTTGGTCGTGAGCATCCCGATCGCGCCGAGAACCCCGAGGTGAGCCACGAAGGGGAGATAGTAGGGCGGGTCCAGGAGATCGCCGCGGAGAGCGGTCAGCACGATGTCCGCGAGTATGGACGTGACGAAGATACCCAGGAACCACGTGCGGTTACGTTCGAAGACGTCCGCGTAGTCCTGCCCCTCCGCCATGTCCGGAGGGTAGAGGACGATGGCAAGGAGGAAGTAGATGACCGCCCACACGATCACGACCAGGAAGTAGTCGAAGCTCCACTCCGAAACGCTCTGAGACTGGAAGAACACCCACCAGTTCAGGATCAGGGTCCAGAACACCGCCCCCGTCCAGAGGAGGTGAGCAGCATCCACCCGGAACTCGTCCCGGCGGTGGATCATCCGCCCGACGCCCGTCAGGAGATGGGTGATGCCGAGGCCCAGTACAAGGGACACGAGAACGGCGAGGTACTCGAACTCACTCATCCGGACATTCTCCAGTGTGCGGGCCGAGCCGTCGAGCGACGCGGGTCATTCCTTCAACGGGCCCACTGCCACCACTCGACTCCCATCAGCCCGCCGCCAGCAGCGTCACGTCGAAGATCAGCACCGAGTTCGGGGGGACGCGGCCGTCCCCGGTTCCGCTCTGACCGTAGCCGAGGTTCGACGGGATGATCACCCGCCGCTGTTCGCCGACCCGCATGCCGCGAATCCCGAGATCGAAGCCGATGATGACCTGGTTGCCGCCGAGCACGAAGGTGATGTTCGGCGGGCTCGCGTCGATCAGCGTGTTGTCCGGGAGTCGAAGTTCGTACCCGACCGTGACCTGGTTGCCCTGCTGCACCTCGGTGCCGGGCCCCGCTGCGACCGTCCGGATAGAGACGCCGGAGGAAAGGCGCGTGAACTCGTCGAGATCGATTCCGAGCGCCGGGTTGAACTCGACCTCGTCGGGGGACTGTGGGCCGGTGATCGAGTCACCACAGGCGGTAAGCGCGGTGAGGCAGGCGAGCGCTGCCAGAAGCGGGCCGCGGGCGCGTCCGAACGGTGTCATCAGGGTTCCTCCGTGTGTCGATTCAGGTCGATTGGTCGGGCGGGGCGTGAGCTGCCCTAGCGACGATACACGATCTCGCCGTTCACGATCGTCATGTCCACCGCGACGTCCTCGAGCTCCGTCGGGTCGATGTCGAAGGGATTCCGGTCGAGTACCGCGATGTCGGCGAGATATCCGTCCCGGATCCGTCCGAGCCGGTCCTCGGACAGGCCCACCCAGGCATTGTTCACGGTGTAGGCCCGGAGCGCCGTCTCGACGTCGATCTTCTCCTCCGGGAACCAGCCCCCCTCGGGGGTGCCGTCCAGCGTCTCCCTGGTCACGGCCGCGTACATGCCGTGGAGCGGGTTCACCGTGTACCAGGCGGCGTTCGTGCCGGGCCAGTCGCTCCCGAACGAGAGCAGGACGCCGGCGTCGTGAAGCGTCCGGAAGGCATAGGCCCATCGGGCGCGCTCGCCGATCCGCTCCTCCATCCACCGCATGTCGTCGATCGTGTGGTAGGGCTGCATCTCGGCGACGAGCCCGAGTTCGGCCTGCCGCTGGGCGGTCTCGGGGCCGGAGATCACCTGGTTGTGGATGATGGCGAAGCGTCGGTCGTCGCGGGGCGGATTCTCGTTCATGACCTTCTCCATCAGGTCCATGATCGAGTCGATGGCCTCGTCCCCGATGGCGTGGACCCGGGGGTTGAAGCCCGCCGAGTCGGCGCCGAACAGCAGCCGCTCCATGTTGCCGGGAGGCGCCATGCCGCTGCCCTGACCCGTCACGTATCCGGTGTTGCCCCCGTCCCGCCACTGGCCCCGGACACCCGTCGTCAGATAGGGCTCGTAGAAGCGCGCCTGGCTCGAGCCCATGATGCCGTCGACGAAGCCCTTCAGGCCCTGATAGCGGATCCAGTCGTCGCCGAAGCCCTCGACGATGCCGGCGTCCCGCATCTCGTCCCAGGTGTCGAGCGTGAGCCGCATGTTCACGCGCGCCGTGAGGTCGCCCTCGTCGCGGAGGAGCTCGTAGACCTCGACCTGGCCGGGCGGCGTGATGTCGAAGAAGGAGGTGACCCCGTACTGGGCCATGTCGGCCAGCGCGGCGCGGGCCTCCGCGAGACGCTGCTCCATGGTCTTGGGCGGGATGGCGCTGCGGACCAGCGCGGCGGCTTCATCCGAGAGGCGACCGGTCGGCTCACCGTCCTCGCACTCGACCCCCGCGACAGCGCAATCGAGCCCGGCGGCCTCGAGCGCGAGCCCGTTCGCGAGATACTGAGAGCGGTCCCAGTTCCAGAGGATCGCGGGATGGTCCGGAGTCGCCGGGTCGATCAGGGCGCGGTCCGGACGGAAGGTGCCGGCCTCCGGTCCGCTCTGGTCGCCCGTCGAACTCTGCGACCACTGCTCGTACGCACCCCATGAGCCACCCACCATCCACGCCCCCTCGGGCATCCGGGCGGCGGTCTCCTCCAGTTCGGCGGCGAGTTCGTCGGCGTTGGTGACCTCGAGCAGGTTCACGCCGAGCAGAAGTTCGCCCGCCCGATTGAAGTGCGTGTGGTTGTCGATGAACCCGGGGGTCGCGAAGCGCCCCTCCAGGTCGATCTCCTCCGTCTCGGTGCCGATGAAGTCGCCGATGGCGAAGTCGTCGCCCACGAAGATGATCCGCTCCTCCTCGATCGCGACGGCCTGGGCGTACGGCCGATTCTCGTCGCCCGTCCAGATGCGGCCGTTCGTGAGGACGAGGTCGGCGCCGGGGTCGGCGGGTGCCGCGCAGGCACCGAGCCCCGCAACGGGCGCGAGCACGAGGAGCGGCAGGAGGGGGGCGTGGCGGCGTGGCTGCATTGTGGGACGGGGGGCTCGAGTGCGGCGGGGGCGCGGACAGGCGTGAGACTACCCACCGGGGCGTACCCCGGGCAACCGGGATGGACACCGGTGGACCGAGCCGGCGGCAGGGGACGGAGGCGGGCTGTGACACGAAGTCGTGGCGTCGCCGCGATCGCGCTTCCTACCTTGGACCCTGACCCCGTCCGGACCGCCGGCGCGGCGCGACGCGCCTCCGCTCCCCCTCTCCCGCATCCCACCTCCCGATGGGCACCCACCTTCCGACCACTCCCGCACGCGCGGCGCGCGTCGACGCGGCCTTCGCCGTGGCCTTCGCCGTCGGAGCCCTCCTCGCCCCCGCCGCGCCCCTGCTCGCCGCCCCGCAGGACCCCGCGCCACGCGCCGACCTGATCGACTACGGCAGCGGTGCGTTTCCGGTCGAGGCCGAAGATCGTCTGTCGGCCACGGTCGCCCGGGCGATCCTGGACGGACTGGAGGGCTACGTCGCGCTGCCGGGCGTCGAATCGGAGGGTCCCGAGTCGCCGATCCAGCTCGTGATCGAGCTGCCGGCGACGACGATCTTCACGAGCTTCGCGGTGCCGCCGATGTCGAGCTTCGGATGCTGCAACGGCGCACATATCCGGACGGTCACCGTGGAGGGCTCCCCATCCGGCCCGGACGGCGGGTTCCAGCAACTCGCACGGTTCGACGTCGCGGCGGACGTGTACGACGGCGACCAGGAGTTTCCGGCCACCGCCTCGATCCCGGTCCGGTGGCTGCGCGTCAGTCTGGAGGGGCGCCAGGTCCCGGATCCGGACGACTACCGGGGCACGAGCTTCACGGATCTGAGGGGCTACGGCGAGCAGGAGCCCCGCGAGGCCACTCCGGACGAGTTCACCGGCATCTTCCTGACGGGCGGAGGCCGTGGAGGCGGGGCCGGCAACCGCATCGAGCTGCTCCAGGAGGGAGCGCTGGTGCGAGGCTGCGTACAGTCGGGGGGCGCCTCGTACCCGCTGGAGGGCGGGATCGAGAACGGCATTCTCAAGGTGATGTCCGGCGACGACATCCCGAGCCTTTACCTCATGGACAGCCAGGGGCGGCTGCTCGGAGTCGAGGTAGGCCGCTCGTACGGCCGTCGCGTGGGCGTGCCCGGGGGCAACCCGACCGACTGCGAGCCCCTCACGAGCGAGGGCGAGAACGGCGTGGGGGTGGCGCTCGACGCCTGTGAGTCGGCGATCGTCTACGGCGTGAACTTCGATGTGGACTCGGACGTGCTCCGCAGCGACGCCGAGCCCGCGCTCGAGCAGATCCTGGCGGCGCTGGAGGCGCGGCCGGGCCTGGCCGTCACCGTCGAGGGGCACACCGACTCCGACGCCAGCGACGCGTACAACGTGGACCTCTCCCAGCGCAGGGCGGCCTCGG
>DATFJS010000061.1:0-5242 GCA_035269045.1 Longimicrobiales bacterium
GGCAACGTTCGGGATACCTTGTTCGGGACTTGTTCGGTCTCGGTTCGCCGGGATTCGATCCTCACCGTGTGGGCGTTCTCGACGCGTCCACACCCGCCTCAGGGGGCCACGGCCGATGCCGCTCACGAAGCGACAGAAACAGATTCTCGACCACATTCGGGATTTCATCGACGACCGGGGATATGCTCCGAGCTTCGAGGAGATCGCGCAACATTTCGGGTACTCCTCGCTGGCCACGGTGCACGAGCATCTCAGCAACCTGGAGCGGAAGGGCTATATCCGTAAGGCCTACAACGAGAGTCGCTCCATCGAGCTCGTCGAGGAGGACGACGGGGGCGCACCCACCGTGCCCCTCCCCCTTCTCGGGACCGTGGCGGCCGGTCTGCCGATCGAGGCGGTTCAGGACGACGAGACCCTCGCGGTCCCGCCCGACATGGTCCGTCGAGGACGTGACAACTACGTCCTGCGCGTCCAGGGAAACTCGATGATCGACGAGCAGATCCGCGACGGCGACTTCATCGTCGTCGCGTCGCAGGACAACGCCGAGGACGGGCAGATGGTGGTGGCCCTCGTCGGCGAGGAGTCCGCGACGGTCAAGAAGCTCTACCGGGAGTCCGGCAACCGGATCCGTCTGCAGCCGGCGAACGCCACGATGCAGCCCATCGTCGAGCCGGCCGCCAACGTCCGGATTCAGGGTGTCGTGGTCGGAGTCATCCGCAAGTACGACTGACGCGGATCAGACGTTCGAGGCCTCCCGGAGCGCATCGAGCCGGGCCGCCGCGGCCCCGGAGTCCAGGCTCGCGCGGGCCACATCCGCCGCCTCGGCGAAGGAGGCGGCACGACCGCCGACCAGAATCGCAGCCGCCGCATTCATCACGACGGCGGTGCGAGCAGCGCCTGTCCGTGATCCCGACAGCACGCCCCGGATGATTTCGGCATTGTCCTCGGGTTCGCCCCCGGCGAGCCCTTCCACCGGGTGGATCTCCTCCCCGAGATCCGAGGGTGCGATTCGGTATTCCTCGAGCCCGTCGCCATCCAGCTCCGCGACCCGACTCGGGCCGAGTGGGCTCACCTCGTCGATCCCTTCCCCGTGCACGACCAGCGCGCGCAGGTGCCCGAGTTCCCCGAGCGCTCCGACGATCAGCGGCACCAGCGCCGGGTCCGACACGCCGACGACCTGACGTCGGGCCCCCGCGGGGTTGGTGAGCGGCCCCAGAAGATTCATGAGCGTCGGGATCCTGAGCGTCCGCCGGACGGGCCCCACGTGCCGCATCGCCGGGTGGAGCAGCGGGGCGAACATGAAGACGATCCCGACCTCCTCGAGGATCTCGCCCATCCGGGCGGGCTCGAGGTCGATCCGCACACCGAGAGCCTCCAGAACGTCGGCGCTGCCCGACCGCGAAGTGAAGGAGCGGTTTCCGTGCTTCGCCATCCGCACATCGGCCCCGGCCGCGACCAGTGCGGCGGCGGTGGAGATGTTGAAGGTGGTGATCGTCCCGCCCCCTGTCCCCGCCGTATCGACCAGGGTATCGGGGTTCGACACCTCGACCGGATACATGGCGGACCGGAGCGCCCGAACACCCCCGGCGACCTCCGACGGCGTCGGCCCCCGCGCCTGGATCGCCGCCAGAAGCGCTCCGATCTGGACGTCGGAGGCGTCCCCGGACACGAAAGCCGAGACCATCGCTTCGGCCTCGGCCACGGAGAGGGTCTTTCCCGAGACCACGTCTCGAAGGGTGGCGGAGAGGTCGAGGGGTGTGGAGTCGGTCATGGACCCGGTGGTTGGGAAGTGGACGGCGTCGCCGGATCGTGGGGGTGGGGCAGGTCCGCGTCAACGCGTACCTTCCCCTCCGTGAGCGACGGCATGCGACGATTCCGACTTCTGATCCACTACGATGGATCGGCCTTCCACGGCTGGCAGATCCAACCGGAGGTGCCGACCGTGCAGGGTGAGATCGAGGCCGTCCTGGAGCGGATCTCGGGAGCCCGCCGGGCGGTGCACGGCTCCGGGCGCACCGACACGGGTGTCCACGCGATCGGTCAGGTCGCCGCCGTGGACATGCCCGCGAAGTGGGAGGCCCGCCCGCTCCGGCGCGCCCTGAACGGGCTGCTCCCGGACGGGATCTGGATGGAGAGCGTGGAGGCGTGCCCCCCCGACTTCCATCCCCGCTTCGACGCGCTCGATCGGACGTATCACTACCGCCTCGGACTCGATCCCCGGGCCGCCTCCCCCTTTCACCGCCCCTTCTGCTGGCCGCTGCGGAGGCCTCCCGACCTGGAGGCCATGCGGGAGGCCGCGCGAAATCTGGTCGGTGACCACTCCTTCCTCGCGTTCGCGAAGGCGGGTCAGCCGGAACGGGGCGACCGGTGCGTCGTACATGCAGTCGAGTGGGCGCGGTGGGAGATGGGTATCGAATTCCGGATCACCGCCAACCGGTACCTGCATCACATGGTTCGGTACCTGACCGGCACGCTCGTGGAGATCGGACTCGACGACCGGCCGTCGGACGACCTCGGTCGGCTGCTCACCGAGCCGGGCTGCGGGCTGGTGACGTCTCCGCCGGCCCCGCCGGAGGGCCTGTTCCTCGCCAGAGTTCGTTATGTTTGACATCTGGGCAGCTCACGCTCCCCGGGAGCCGGTCCGAGACCGTTTCGCGCCCCCCTTCAGCACTCAACCCCACGCTCCGCCGCGATGAAGATCTTTCTCGATACCGCCGACGTTTCCGAAATTCGCCGTGCAGCCGACGCCGGCCTCATCGACGGTGTGACCACCAACCCGTCCCTGATGGCCAGGGTGGCGGGCGACGGCGACCCTCGGGACATCTTCCTCTCGATCTGCGACGCCGTCGACGGGCCCGTGTCCGCCGAGGTCGTCGCGCTGGATGCCGAGGGCATGATCGAGGAGGGGACGAAGCTGGCCGGCCTCGCCGACAACATCGTGGTGAAGCTGCCGCTCACGGAGCACGGGCTGCGCGCCTGTCGGGCGCTCACCGCCGAGGGCATCGAGACGAACGTGACCCTCTGCTTCTCGGCGCCGCAGGCGCTGCTCGCCGCCAAGGCGGGGGCGACCTACATCTCGCCCTTCATCGGACGCCTGGACGACATCGGGGCCGAGGGGATGGACCTGATCGCCCAGATTCGGCAGATCTACGGCAACTACGGGATCGACACGCAGATCCTGGCCGCATCGATCCGCCACCCGATGCACATGGTCGACGCGATGCTGATCGGGGCCGACTGCGCCACGCTGCCCCCGAAGGTCCTCTACCAGCTTCTCGAGCACCCGCTCACGGACAAGGGGCTCGACGCCTTCCTCGCCGACTGGAAGTCGACGGGCAAGGAACTCTGACGAATCGGTATCCCGGCGGGCGACGGCTTGCCCCGTGATGGCGCCGACGTCACGCCCGGGATGGAGATAGGGGCATGAAGCGACTCGGAACAGTTCTGCTCGCGGCGATGGTGCTGACGGGCTGCGACACCCAGGACGAGGGTGTCGCGATGGCCGCGGATGCGCCCGGCGATTCCCGGGCGGTCGGGTCCGAGGCGCCGACGCGGATGTTCGTCGTCGAGACCCCGGCCGAGGCGGCTCCGGAGACCGGTCCGCAGCAGCAGGCGGACGCGCCGCGGGACGCGGCCAACCAGACGGTGGACGAGTCGCGCCGCACCGCGATCGTTCGCGCGGCCAGCCGGGTCTCGCCCGGGGTCGCCACGATCAGCGTGATCAGCTCCCGCCAGGTCCGCTCCCGCGACCCCTTCGACTGGTGGTTCGGTGCACAGCCGCGTACGCGGCGCACGGCCGGATACGGATCCGGCTTCGTGGTGGACGGCGCCCAGGGCATCGTCATCACGAACGAGCACGTCGTACGGGGGGCCGAGCGGGTCCAGGTCACGCTGCCCGATGGCAACGACTACCCCGCCGAGGTCGTCGGTGCGGACGCGGTGACCGACGTCGCCGTCCTGCGGGTGGATACCGACGAGCCGCTCCCCGCGGTGCCGCTCGGAACCTCCGAGGGTCTGTACATCGGCGAATGGGTGGTCGCGATCGGCAACCCCTTCGGCAACCTGATCGCGAACGCCGAGCCCAGCGTGACCACGGGCGTCGTGAGTGCCACCGGGCGACACATCATCCCGCAGCAGGGCGCCGAGAGCCTCCAGCTCGGAATGATCCAGACGGACGCCGCGATCAACCCCGGCAACTCGGGCGGACCTCTCGTGAACGTCCTGGGGCAGGTCGTGGGCGTGAACGCCTCCATCTTCTCCCGGTCCGGAGGGAGCGAGGGCCTCGGCTTCGCGATCCCGATCGATCGCGCGCTGCGGATCGCCGAGGATCTGCTCGAGTTCGGTGAGGTTCGCAGGGCCTGGCTCGGGATCGATGTGGAGGCCGCGGAGGCCGACGACTGGGGCCGCACCCGCGGCGTCATCGTGAGTCGCGTGGTCGGCCGCTCGCCGGCCGCGGAAGCCGGACTCGTCGCAGGTCGGCAGATCCTCTCCGTGAATGGTCACCCGGTCTACGCGCCGCTCGACTGGGAGGACGCCACGCTCGACCTCCGACCCGGCGACGAGATCGCGATCCGGGTCGAGGGGAGCGACATCCCGATCCGCATGGCAGCCGGCACCCTGCCCTCCATGAGCGCCGATCGTGTGCAGGCGCTGGAGAGTCTGGAGATGGTGACCGTCGACGCGGCCATCGCCAACGAACGAGGGCTCTCCTACGAGGAGGGCGCACTCATCGCCGGAATCTCCGCAGAGCTCTCGTCGGCGCTCGGCCTTCGGGACGGAGACGTCCTGCTGCAGATCGGGAACGTCCGCGTGACCTCCGCCGAACAGGCCGCCGACCTCTTCCGACAGATCAGGGAGAACTTCCGGGGGCGCTCCATCCAGCTCGTCTTCGAGCGGAACGGCGGGGTCACCACCAGCCGCTTCATCCTGCGATGACCGCGACCCCCGACCGCATCCCCCGTATTCCGATCCACCGCACCGGCAGGGCCACACCGTGACCGACCTCGACCGCTACAGCCACCCGCTCACCGACCGCTACGCGTCGGCCGAGATGCAGAAGATCTTCTCGCCGGGGCACCGCTACGGGACGTGGCGCCGTCTCTGGCTCGCGCTCGCGGAGAGCGAGCGGGAGGTCGGGCTGGACATTCCCGAGGAGGCGCTCGAGCAGATGCGGGCGTCGCTCGACTCGATCGATCTGGAGAAAGCCGCGGAATACGAGAGGCGCTTCCGCCACGACGTGATG
>DATFJS010000062.1:0-3679 GCA_035269045.1 Longimicrobiales bacterium
GCACAGGATGAGCGTCTGCTCGTCGCGTGCCGCTCCCTCCCGGAGGACCTCCCGGAGGCGCTCCATGTCCCGGTCGATCGTGGGAGGAGGCTCGCTGCCGAGGCTCGCGTCGCCGGTGGGGTCGTCGGAGCGCAGTTCGAGCCGCGCGAACGACCGTGCGCGGGGCAGCAGCACCTCGGGCGCCAGGAAGAGGTCCTCGACCGGCGTCGGAGCCCGCATGCCGGAGTCGATGAGTTCCGCATGGGTCCGGTGCGCGGAGTCCCACGTCGTGGACACCGACGTGGTCCAGGGCGTCTCTCCGATGTCGACGAGCAATGCGCCCGTGGGCACGAGCTCGAGCAGCGACCGGAGTTCCGTCGCCTCGTCCTCCGTCGTGCCGAAGGCGACCGGAAGGATCGCCGCCTCCTCGAGCGTGCCGGTGGAGCGCTGGTCGAGGATGTCGAAGGTGCGGATCGAGTCGATCTCGTCGCCCCAGAACTCGATGCGGAGGGGGTCCGGTGCCCCGACGGAGAAGACGTCGATCAGGCCTCCCCGGACCGCGAACTGACCGATCTCCTCGACGATCGGGACGCGCTCGAATCCTCGCGCCTCGAGCCGCTCGACCAGGCCCTGGAAGGATACTTTCTCACCCGTCGTGATCCGGATGCGCAGCCCCGTGAGCTGGGCCGGGACCGGGAAGCGCTCCTGCAGGCCACGGATGGTCGTGACGAACACCTTCCCCGAGCCGGAGAAGAGCGACTCGACCGCCTCCACGCGGAGGCCGCTGTACTCGACGTGCGGGTCGGTGGCGTCCCAGGGCAGGCCTTCGCGTTGGGGAAAGACGTGGGAGACGCCGTCCCCGAGCAGCGCGACGAGGTCGGCCTCGAGCGCGCGGGCGGCGTTCGGGTCGGAGGTGACGGCGAGAATCACCCGGTCCGGCTGGTCCGCATGGAGGGCCGCGAGTACCGCGGCATCGGTCGATCCCCGGACTCCGGTGAGTCGGAACGCGGACGCTGCCGGCGGGAGGTTGTTCCGGAGTGCCTGCCACCCGGGTGTGGTCCGGAGGGCGGAAACGACGGCGTTATGTGTCTCGGGCACGTAGGGCCTCGGTGGTGACGGAGCTGCGGGTCGTATCCGTGCGGCCGGTGGCGCCCACCAGGCTCTCGACCACCATCACGAGGAGTGCGAGCAGCAGCAGGGGGCGCCAGAGCTCCCGTCCCTGTCGCTCGAGGTAGATCGACGACCGCCAGCGCGCGGCGGTGTTCGCGGTCTCGACGCGGCCGCCGACCCGGTCCGCGAGATCGGAGGGGGCGAGCGGCTCCAGCAGAGATTCGCGTGGCGGAGCGTTCAGCACTCGGCGCGCGATGACGGTATCGCCGGCCAGGATCGACCAGATCCCCACCTGCCCGGTCGCACGGACTTCGAGCGTACCATCCACCGGGGTTCGGGTTCCTGTGGGAGACTCCACCTCGGTCGCGCGCAGCGACACCCGCAGCGTGTCGCCCGCCCGACCTCCCGTCCCGGCCTCGTCGGAGGTGCGTCCGACCAGCCATTCGACCAGGGGAATCATGCCCGCCGACAGGGGAATGTCGGTCCGTTCCGGGAGCAGGGGCGAACCGAGGAGCGTCACGGTCACGCCACCCGTGCTCGTCGCCGAGGCCGCCCAGACGGTACCGTCGTCCAGGGTGACCCAGCTCCGGGCTCCGGGCCCCGCAGCCACGCGCCCGGAGTTCCGGATGATCACCCCTTCGAGTCCGGCGCCCGTGTCGTCGCGGACGACGCGGGACTCACCCGCTCGGAGGGGGGTCGCACCCAGAGGTACGCCGAGGTCCGCGAGCTGCCGGTCGAGGGCCGCCCGGCGGGCGGCGTCCGCCGCGGGGACGACGACGAGCTGCTGGCCGGCGCCGAGCGACGCGGGCACGACGCCGTCGGAGGCGACGATCACGTCCGCCGTCTCCGGGACGCCCGTCGAGATCC
Source organism: Longimicrobiales bacterium (assembly GCA_035269045.1). Classification (GTDB taxonomy): domain Bacteria; phylum Gemmatimonadota; class Gemmatimonadetes; order Longimicrobiales; family Gaopeijiaceae; genus Gaopeijia. The sequence continues at coordinate 1,957 of DATFJS010000062.1, forward strand.
GCCCCTCCTCCTCGAGCAGGTCGAGCGCCGAGCCGAGGAACTCTCCGGTGTCACCGACCCGCGCCACCGAGGGCGGTGGCACGACGACGGTCCGCACGAACAGGCGGTCGTCCGCGCTCAGGGCGTCGGGGTCGGTCTCGATCGTCGCCTCCAGCGGACCCGGTTCGAACGGTCCGGCCGGAAGGACGACGCTGCCACCGGATGGAGCCTGAACCGCACCTTCGAGGCGTCCATCGACGAGGAGACGCACACCTCGGACCTCGTCGCCCGCCGGATCGCCCCCGAGGGCGATCGCGACGTCGGTGCGGCGCCCGGCCCGCGGCGCCAGGCCTCCTCCGATCACGGCCGACCGGATGAACCCGTTGGGCTCCGTCGCGGTGGAGCCGGTCCACGCGAGCAGTGGGATTTCGGGGGCGCTGTCCCGGGCTTCGTCCGCCGGAAACGCGGTGGCCTGGAGGTCGGAAAGCAGGTGGACCTCGCCTCGCGGTGCGCCGCTGCGGGCCAGGATGGTGCGGGCGCGACGCACACTCGCCGCGAGATCCGCGTACGTGTCGACCACGCGGGTCTCGGCGACCCGCTCCCTCGCCTCACCGGGGGAGAGCGGGGTGACCGTCTCCCAAGGACTCCCGGCGCGGAGAACCCAGAATCGGTCCCCGTCGCCCGCCAGATCGAGTGTCTCGAGGGCGCGGGCCCGGAGCGTGTCCAGCACGCGGCCCGTCCCCACCACGCGCCCCGACGACATGGAGTTGTCGAGGATCATGACCACGCCCGTGGGTGGATGCGCCGCACCACCGCTCCGGAGCACCGTGCGAGCCGCAGCCAGCGCGAGAAGCAGGAGCAGAGCGATGCGCAGCGCGAGAAGGAGCCACTGCCGCATGCGGATCTGGCGCGCATGATCGCGCTCCATGCGAAGGAGGTACTGGAGCGCGGGGAAGCTGACCCGCTCCCGCTCCGTGCGGTGGAGGAGGTGCAGGAGAAGGGGCACCGCGACGGCGAGCCCGAGCAGCAGCCCGGCCGGTATGAGTACGCCCACGCGTCAGCCCAGCCGCTCGCGCTTGCGGAAGTAGGCACGGAGGGCGAGCGACAGCGGCTGATCGGTGTCCAGCACGTGATAGTCGATGCCGTCGGGCATGAGCGCCCGCTCCCACTCGCGGATCGCCTCCGCGACGGCCTCCCGATAGTCCTCGCGTACGTCCGCGGCGTTGATCCTGAGTTCCTGCTCGCTCTCGGGGTCGAAGAAGCGCACGTCCGCGCCGGGGGGCAGGTCACGCTCCCCGGGGTCGATGAGGTGCATGACCAGGACCTCGTGCCCCCTGTGCTTGAGGAATCGGAGGGCGGTGAGCGTCTCCTCGCGGTCCACCAGCAGATCGGAGATCAGCACCACGAGTCCGCGGCGTCGCAGTCGCGTGGCGACATCCTTGAGGCCGGTCTGGGGCAACGTCCTGCCGCCGGCCTCCACCTCGTCGAGGCGGTGCGCGATCTCCGCCCACTGGCGCCCGCCGCCCCGGGCGGGGAGCCGGGACACGATCTCGTGGTGGAAGGTGGTCAGGCCCACCGTGTCCCCCTGCCGGATCAGCACCAGCGAGATCGCCGCCGCGATGAGCTTGGCGTACCACAGCTTCGGCGGTAGTTCTCCGGGCCGCGACGACCAGTCCATGGATGCGCTGACGTCCAGGAGGAGGTGGGCGCGCAGGTTGGTCTCCTCCTCGAACTGCTTCACGAA
>DATFJS010000063.1:0-5281 GCA_035269045.1 Longimicrobiales bacterium
ACATCTCCCCCTCGTGGATCTCGAGGTCGACACCCGCGAGGACCGGGTGGTCGAACGCCTTGTGGACGTTCCTGTACGCGATCATCTCTACGCCGGCCACCTCAGTCGAGGAAGAGTGGTGGGAAGAGTGCGTCCAGGATCAGGACGGTCATCAGCATGAACATCACCGCGTCGGTCGTGGTGCGCCCCACGCCCTCCGCTCCGCCCTTGGTCCGCAGCCCCATGTGCACGGAGATCAACGGGATCGCCGTCCCGAAGACGACCGCCTTCGTCAACGAGTAGAGCAGGTCCCAGTTGTGCCAGAACAGTCGGGCGCCGTAGAGGAAGGATTCGAAGCCCAGGCCGGCCGTCAGCTGCGCGGCGACCATCCCGGCCAGAATCCCGATGATGTTCGCGAAGCCGACCAGGATGGGCATCGTGATGATCCCCGCGAGCACCCGGGGCGTCGCGAGAATACTGATCGGGTCTCTGCCCAGCGAATGGTAGGCATCGATCTGCTCCGACACCTTCATCGTTCCGAGCTCGGCCGTGATACGCGCGCCGACTCGCCCCGTGAGCACGATCGCGGTCAGGACGGGGCCCATTTCGAGCACGACGGTCTGCACCACGAGCGAGCCCAGGATGTACAGCGGCATCGAGCCCTGCATCTGATACCCGCCCTGCTGACTCGTCACGATGCCCGCGAGTGCGCCCGTCACGAAGACGATGGGCAGACTCTCGACGCCCATGACCCAGACCTGACGGGTGAACGCCCGGAACGAGAAACGCAGCCGGACCACCGACGAGATGACCTGCCCGAGCAGCACGCCCAGTGCGCCCGCGTGGTCGAGCACCAGTTCGGTGCCGCGTCCGAAGCCGCCCAACCAGCGGACGATCGGGGTACGGGGGGCGTCGTGGATGCGGGACTCCAAGGGGTGCGCCGGTCAGGGTTGGGCGGAGGGGGCGGAAAAGCCTCGAACGTTCACGGACTGGGGTACGGAAATCAAGACGAAGGAGTTCCGGTTCCCGCCGGTTTCGTCAGTCGCCTTCCGGCGTCTCCATGCGCCAGAAGGTGATCCCTCCCGCCTGCTGGCCGACCTCGACGTCCGCCACCCGCTCGAACGTGCGCAGGTCGTAGATGTCGACCTTCCCCGGTTCGGCTCCCACACCCTCGACGCTGACGAAGGCGTAGCGGGAGTCGGGAGAGATCACGAGGCCATGCGTGACGGTGGTGGTGGACGGCGTCGTCGCCAGGCTCTCACCGGTCTCCAGCGAGAAGAACTCGACCGCCGCTCCACCCTTGAGCGTGGCGACCAGCAGCCGACCGTCGGGGGTGACGTCGAGGTTGTACGGAGCACGCCCCGCCTCGAAGCGCCGCAGCATCTCCCCGCTCTCCACATCGAACTCGATGATGTGGTCGGCCTTGTTGCAGGCCACGTACAGGCGGGATCCGTCCACGGAGGGCTCGGCCCAGGTCGGCGAGCAGACGTTGGACATCGGCAGTCCGCCGTGCTCCATCATGCCGTCGCCCATCGCCATGTCGTCCATCGACATGTTCTCGTGATCCATCGACTGCATGTGGTCGGCCATCCCGTCCGACATCCGATGCGGCAGATCGATGGGACCCTCCTCCCCCGGAATCACCGAGAACATCCGCGACACCTCGAAGGTCCGCGTGTCGATCTCGACCGTCACGTCGTTCATCATGCAGTTCGACCAGGCATGAAGACCGTCCGGCGCCATGCGGAGGCCGTGCGGCATCACGCACGTCTCGATCTGGTCCACCTCGATCATGTCCGGCGTGTAGACCACCGACACGGTGCTGGGGACCATCTCGCCGTGGAGGTTGAAGTTCGCCACGAAGGCGTAGAGGCCGTCGGGCGTGAGGTCGACGGTGGCCGGGAACCACCCGAGCAGCGTCGGCTCGCCCACGAGCGTGTCCGGGCCCGCGTGGTACTTCCAGAGCTTGCCGTCGGGTACACCGTGCCCGGTGGTCATGTAGATGTACTCACCGTTCCGCGAGGTGTTGAAGCCGTGGGGCCCCTCCGTCTCGACCGCGATCTCGCCCACGGGCGTCGTCTGGTGGACGGTGGCTCCATCGGGGCCCCACGCGATCCGATGCATGAGATCCGCCGACTCCGCACCCACGTACACGTAGTAGGTGTGCTCCGGCGCCTCCTGCGCGGTGGCGAACCCGGCGTTCAGGGCGACCAACGCCGTCCCGAGGGCCAGCGAGCGTACGGCGTGTCGACGAATCATGCGCTTCATGTCGAATCGGGTGGTGAGCCGTTCGGGCTCGTGGACATCGTGCACGCGGCGGGCGTGCTCCCTATACTCTACCGGTACCCGCGTGGCCTCGCCACGCGGGCCGCCGTTCGTTCGTACCCGTGACGGCGACCCCGGCTCCACGCGGGGGCGTGCCGTCCATGACGACCGCTCGACGGTCTTCCATCGTACCCTCCCTGGAGTTCCGGATTCATGAGAGCCCTTCGCACCCCCCTGCTGCTCGGCCTTGCCGCCGCACTCCTCGCGGCGCCCGTCACGGGCCAGGATGCCGTCGAACGGGTGGCGAGCATCACCCTCGACCCCGCCCAGCCCACGGTCGCCGTCGGTGAGCGCCTCCCGATCACCATCACCGCACTCGACGCGGGCGGCGATGTGGTGGACGGCGTGGAGTTCCGCGTCATCACGCAGGGAGGCCTCGCGTACGACGACGGGGCGCTGGTGGGCACGAGCGGTGGAACGGCGAACCTCATCGTCACGCTCGTGACGCCCCCGGACTTCACGGGGGCGCCGGTCCTGATGCGGACGGCCGTGCCGGTCGAATGGCCGCAGGTCACGCGTGCCGTCATCGAACCGACGACCGACGTGACGCTGTACGCCGGAACCTCCGTCCGGCATCGCGCCACCGCCTACCACGCCGACGGGTCCGAGCGACCGGATCCGGCCGTCACGTGGTCATCGTCCGATCCGTCGGTCGCCAGTGTCGACGCCTTCGGAAACGTGATGGCGCATCAGGCCGGCGACGTCACGATCTACGCGGATGTGGCCGGCGCCCGCGGCGCGCTCGACTACGACGTGGTGACCCTCCCGGCCACCTCGCTCGAGATCACGGGCGGCGCGGAGACCGTTCGTCAGGGTGACGTGGTCACGTTCGAGGCGGACCTCACCGGACCCTCGGGCGCCGTTACCGACGCGAACATCCTCTGGGCGAGCACCTTCGTCCCGGACGACACGATCGCCGCCCCCGGAGCTTCCGGGCTCGTCATCGACGGCAAGTTCGTCGGGGAGACGCCCGGGGTGTACACGGTGCTCGCCAGCGCAGGTGACCTGGTGGCCCGCCGCACGATCGACGTCCGGCCCCGGCAGGCCGTTCGGGAGATCGAGATCATGGGCCAGGGTTCGGTGGATGACGTCCACACCTCCGACCTCTGGGTGTACGAGGGCGTGGACGGCCGTGACTACGCGGTGACCGGCACGTGGGGTGGAGATGGCTGGGCCAAGTTCTGGGACGTCACGGATCCCGCCGCGATCACGCAGATCGCCGAGATCCAGGTGGACGCCCGGACCGTCAACGATGTGAAGGTCTCGCCCGACGGACGGTACGCCGCGCTCTCCCGCGAGGGTGCGTCCACCCGCGCGAACGGGCCCGTTCTCATCGACCTCTCGGACCCGATGAACCCGGTCATCGCGGGCTACATCGAGGACTCCCGCATCACCGGCGGCGTCCACAACATGTTCGCCACCGACGATCACCTGTTCGCGCTCGCGGGCGGGGACAAGTTCATGATCTTCGACGTGACGGACATCCATGATCCGACCTACGTCAGCGAGTACAATCACCCCGACTCCCGCACCCACGACGTCTGGGTCTACGACGGGATCGCCTACTCCTCCGAGTGGGGCAACGGCGTGGTGGTCGTGGATGTCGGAAACGGGCGCTGGGGCGGCACCATCGAGAACCCGGTCTTCGTGAACAACGTCCCCTACCCCGTCGGCCGCACCCACGCCGCCTTCCCGTACTACCAGGAGTCGACCGGCAAGGTCTACCTCTTCCTCGGGGACGAGATCATGGCGCGCGGCGGCGCGGCATGGGCGGGTACCGGGCTCAACCGGATTCCGCAGCAGGGAGGCACGCCGTCCGTGACGGACGGCTACATCCACATCATCGACTTCACCGATCCGATGAACCCGAGGGACGTGGCACGCTACCACGTGCCCGAGTTCGGAACCCACAACATGTGGGTCGAGGACGACATGCTGTACGTCGCCTACTACGAGGGTGGTGTCCGCGCGGTGGACATCAGCGGTGAACTGATGGGCAACCTCGCCACCCAGGGCCGCGAGGTGGCGGTCTTCAAGGCGTTCGACCCGAATGGATACGTGGCCAACGCGCCGATGGCGTGGGGACCGCAGCCGCACAAGGGCAACCTCTTCTTCAGCGACTTCAACTCCGGCCTCTGGTCGATCCGGATCCAGCCGGCGTCACGCCCGGCGATGTAGTCCGGACCCGACCCTCGCCTTGCCCGGTGGGCATCGGCGAGACGGGCCTCGATCGAACGGCCGATGCGCTCTCGGGGGCGTATCGGCCGTTCGTCGCATGTCGCCGCCCCGCAGCGGGGGTTCACCGCTCCGGAGACACGGAATCGGGGGTCGAGGACCCCTTCGGTCATCACCCAAGTTGCTGTAGTGTAAGTTCTTGGAAGATTCAGCGAACGACAGATTGGAGATGACGTATATGGGTAAGCACGATGCGACGATCATGACGAAGGCTCGCGACGAGCTCATGAGCCACACCATCCGCTGCGATGTGCTCGACGCGCATCCGGAGGACCGCAAGGAGTGGCTCCAGGACACGATGGACTACATGGCGGGTCGGTACCCCCAGCTCACCGACCTTCAGCTCACGCGGCTCGAGATGATCGGCAAGCAGTTCATCGAGCCGGTCATCCCGCACGGTGCCGGAAACTCGGCGCTCAACCGTCCGGCCGCCTCCGAGGACGTCGAACACGAAGAGGCGGAGCTTCAGGCCGCCTGATCGTCGAATCGAACCGCGCCCGCACGGGCGCACCCTGATCGTGTGCGAGGCCGTCCTTCGGGGCGGCCTCGTCGCGTTTCGGGAGGTCCCGTCGCTGCTCCGGGTCCTGAGCGGCCCGACCCTCGGGCCTTGTGGCCTCCCCGCCCTTCAGTCGACATTCCGCGGACATGATTACGCTTTTCTGGGTCCTGGCGATCTCGCTGTCCACCTCGTTTCTCTGCTCCATCCTCGAGGCGGTGCTGCTCAGCGTCAGCCACAGCTACG
>DATFJS010000064.1:0-2255 GCA_035269045.1 Longimicrobiales bacterium
GTCCGACGGTCACCGAGACCGCCACCACGAGCGAGGCGATGGCCGGGGCCGTGCGCGAGAGCGAGGCGACGACCCCGCGCGCGGCCATGGTGCCGAGGATGCCGACCGTACGGGACAGCACGGGGGTCACGATACGCGTCGCGAACACCGTGACCACCGGCGCGAGCGCGGCGATGCCGAGGACCACGAAGGCCAGCCCACCGAAGCCGACACCCAGCGAGCGCGTCGGAATCGCGAGGAGGCCGACGCCCCCCAGGCTCATCGCCACCCCCGCCCAGCCGAGCCTCGGAACGAGTTCACGGGCGCGGGCCTCGCCGAGCGACCGCACCATGGAGGTGCGCGGCTCGGAGCTCACCGCCTCGCGGATCGCGGGGACCGCCGCCAGGAGCGTGGCCCCGATGCCGAGGGCCGCCCCCTTCAGGAGCAGCCCCGGCGTGACCGTGACGGACTCGACGGAGAGAACGAAGTAGAGATCGTTGATCGTGCGCGTCACCAGTCCCACCAGGCCCTGGCCCAGCAGCACCCCTGCCGCGAGCCCCAGCGCGGTGCCCGCGGCTCCCGTCCACACCGCCTCCGTCATCACCATCCGGAAGATCTCGCGTCGAGTGACGCCGATCGCGCGCAGCCCCCCCAGAAGCTCCCGCCGCTGCACGACCGAGAAGGTCATGGCGTTGTAGATCAGGAACATCCCGAACACCAGCGCCAGGAGGCTCAGTGCGGTGAGGTTGAGGTCGAAGGCGCGCAGCATTCCCTGCATGTCCTGCGCGCGGGCTCCGGCGGTCGACACCGTCGCGCCCTCCGGCACCACCGCCTCGACGCGCGCCAGCGCCGCCTCGCCCGCCGGCCCCTCCGGCAGGGACAGATCGATCCGGTCGAGTCCGTCGTCGCCCAGAAAGTTCTGCGCCGTGCCGACATCGGCGATCAGGACGTCCCGGAGGCCCTGTCGCTCCAGGTCGTCCCCCGTGTCGATCACGCCGATCAGCGTTCCGGTCACCCGACGCCCCTCGACGATCAGATCGACGGGGCCGTCCACCTGCCACCCCGCCTCCTCCGCCACACCCGCGGCCACCACGACCCCGCCGGGTTCGGTGATGAGCGCGGTGAGATCGAATCCGGGGCCACCCAGTCCCAGCCAGGGCCGGAAGGGTCGCTCCGAGAAGGGGTCCACCCCGAGGATGCGAAGCGCCCGACCGGGCAGCGCATCCGACAGCCCGTACGCCTCGACCACCGGGGCCGACGCGCGGACACCGGCGTCCCGTCGAATGTCCGCCAGAAGCCCGTCCGGGAGACGCGCAGCACCGCCTTCGATGCGATGCGTGGCGCGCCCCGCCACGGTCTCGGTGGACACCTCGAAGGCCGCCCGCGACGAGAGGATGGCCAGGTCGATCGACACCACGACGGCGACCCCGAGGGCCACCCCCAGCACCGTCAGGACGAGCTGTCCGGGGTGCCTCATCAGGAACCGTCGGGACGAACGCCCGAGCAGGCTCACGGCGATTGCGGGTTGAGCGCGGCGGCGGCCCGCCGGGCCTCGAGCTCGCGATCGGCCTCGACGATCCGGCCTCCGTCGATGCGCAGGACGCGGTCGGCCCGGGCGGCCAGGGTGCGGGAATGCGTCACGGCGAGGAGGGTGCGGCCGTCGGCGCGCACCAGTTCGTCGAGGAGGTCGAGGATCTTCTCCCCCGTCTCGGGATCGAGGTTGCCCGTGGGCTCGTCGGCGAGAATCAGGTCGGGCTCATGGACCAGCGCCCGGCACAGCGCGATGCGCTGCTGTTCACCCCCGGACAGCCGGTCTGGAAAGGCGTCCGCACGGTTCGCCAGTCCCACACGCTCGAGGAGCCGTCGTGCCCGATCCCTCGACGCCTGATCCACCCGTCCCTTGAGCTCGACCGGAAGCAGGAGGTTCTCCTCCACCGTGAGCGTCGGAAGCAGGTTGAAGAACTGGAAGACGAACCCGAGGTGGGCGCGTCGGAAGAGGGTACGCTCCCTCTCCTCGAGACCGGTGAGCTCGTTGCCGGCGATCCGGATGGAGCCTGCGTCCGGCTGGTCGATGCCCGCCACGAGGTTGAGCAGGGTCGACTTGCCCGAGCCGGACGGCCCGAGCAGAACCACGAACTCGCCCCGGGCGATGCTCAGATCGACGTCGTGGAGGACGGTGTGCGTCCGCCCCCCTTCCTCGTAGGACTTCGCGACGCCGTCCAGACGGACGACGGGATCGTCCCCCGGATCGGGAGAGCGGGTGTCGGTGCGGGTCT
>DATFJS010000065.1:0-2770 GCA_035269045.1 Longimicrobiales bacterium
GTCTCGGTGAACTGATTGAAGATCCGGAGTTCGCCGGGGTCCGCGGGGTTGTCCAGTGCGAGCTCCACGCACTGCAGCGTGTCGTTCAGATTGAGGTATCCGCGTACCTGACCCCCCTTGCCGTAGACGGTGAGGGGGACCTCCGCGGCCGCCTGAGCGAGGAAGCGATTGACCACCGTTCCGAAGATGTCGTCGTAGTGGAAGTTCGGCACGAGGCGCGGATCGAGAGACGTTTCGGGCGTCTCGATTCCGTAGACCGGCCCCTGCATGAGGTCGGTCACGGCAAGGTCGGACATCCGCACGTAGAACCAGAGGAGATCCGTGTCGAGGATCTTGGTCGTGTGGTAGAGCGACCCCGCCTGTCGCGGGAAGAGGAATCGTCCAGAACGTCCCTTGTGCTCGATGTCGATCCAGCCCTCCTCGATATCGATGTCGGGCGTGCCGTACTCCCCCATCGTCCCGAGCTTCACGACGTGGCAGGACGGCGCGAACTCCTTCACACCCCACACGACGTTCATCGTGGTCGCGAGGTTGTTGTCCAGCGTCAGCCTCGCTTCCTCGTACCCTCGCATCGAGTACGGAGCCGACGGCTGCTCCGCGTAGTGGATCAGGGCGTCGGGGCGGAATTCCTCGAAGACGGACGACGCGAACGACCAGTCCGTCAGGTCACCGATGCGGACCTGAATCCGGTGGCCGGTGATGTCGTGGAAGAGGTCCGCGCGCTCCTCCAGATTGGGAGCGGGGAGGAGTGCTTCGGAGCGCGTCTGGAGCGCCAGCGTCCGGCGCAGGTAGTTGTCGACCGCCATGACCTCGTGACCGCGGGCGGCGAGGTGCATGGATGTGGGCCAGCCGAGATAGCCGTCGCCACCAAGTACGAGAATCTTCATCTGCGGGGGAGGGGGAGGGGTAGGTCCCGAACGTGTCAGCCGTCCAGCAGGCCGTGCGTCTTCAGGTAGGTGCGAAGTTCATCGACGTTCATCGGCTCGACCTGGTCGGAATTGTAGGCGACGTCGATGGACTCGGCGAGTACGTCGCCGTACGTGTGGGGTGGCTCGGTCGCGCCGCGGATGGCGGGCCGGACCACGAAGAACCGCTCGAGTTCCAGCGTGCGACGCTTCTCCTCCTCGTTGAGCAGTTCCTCGTACATCTTCTCTCCCGGACGCACGCCGACGACGTCCACGGCGACGTCCTCCGGCGAGTGTCCGTACCGGGGTGCGAGCTCGTGGATCATCGCGGTCGCGAGGTCGCGGATCCGGATGACGGGCATCTTCGTCACGAAGACCTCGCCTCCCTGGGCCATGAAGACGGAGTCGACCACCAGCTGGACGGCGTCCGGAAGCGTCATGATGAATCGGGTCATCCGGTCGTCGGTGACGGTGACCGGGCCACCGGCCCTGATCTGTTCGGCGAAGAGGGGGATGACGGATCCACGAGATCCGAGCACGTTCCCGAACCGGGTGGACGCGAAGATCGGCCCGTCTCCGCCGCGTCGATTCGCCGCCGTCATGAGTCGTTCGCCCATCAACTTGGACGTTCCCATGACGCTCGTCGGATTCACTGCCTTGTCCGACGACGTGAACAGCACGCGGGATACATCGTGCTCCTGCGCCGCGTCGATCACGTTCTGCACGCCGATGATGTTCGTCAGAACGGCGTCCCGGGGTGATTCTTCGCACAGGCCGACATGCTTGAGCGCGGCCGTATGAACCAGTACATCGATGTCTCGGGCCCTGCGCATGAGGACGGACGGATCCCGAACGTCGCCGAGCAGGAGATGGACGTCCGAACGGTCCTGGTATTCCCTGCCCAGCAGGAAAAGCTCACTCTCGTTGTTGTCGATTCCCACGACCTCCGCCGGGCCGCGCTCGAGAATCTGGGTGAGGAGCTCGCGCCCCACCGTGCCGCATGGTCCTGTTATGAGAACGCGAAGGCCCCGCCAGTCGGATTCCAACGTCGATCACCGTGCAATGAATGAGAGGGAAGCGCCGTATGGGCGCCAGCACGTAAAGGTACTGATGCGGGCCCGGTGCGTCAGCGAGCGCTCGTGAGGCCGGTACCGCGAACGGTGACCGGAGTCGACGCGCCGTGAAGGTCGGCGTGACGGGTGCGACCGGATTCGTCGGGTCCGAACTGGTCGAGAGACTCGCCACTGCGGGTCTCGGCGTCGTGGAGTTTCCCGCGAGCGGTCGCCTGGATCTCCGTGACGCCGAAGCGGTCACCCGGTTCGTCGGGCGGCACCCGGACATGGATGCCGTGATTCACCTCGCCGGCCTCGCACATTCCCCGGGCAGTTCAGCCGGGGATCACGACGAGGTGAACCGGCGCGGCACGGCGAACGTCGTGACGGCAATGGCCCGAGCGGGAGTCGAACGTCTCGTATACGTCAGCACGGCCAATGTCTACGATCCCGCCCACAGGGGGGCGCCGATCCCCGAGACGGCACCGATCTTCCCCCGTGGTGCGTATGCCCGTTCGAAGGCCGCGGCCGAGAAGCTCGTGCTGGAGGGTGTGAAGTCGTCTCTCGTTCTCCGCCCGCCCTCGCTGTACGCCAGGGACTGGCTGCTCAACGTACGGAAGCGGACGTACATGCCCGGGACCGGAGCGCGTCTGGGAATCCGAATCCCGAATCGGCCGGCGTTCAGCCTGTGTGCCCGATCGACGCTGGTTGCGGTGGTCGAGCACGCGCTGCGTGAGCCCGCGCTGGACGGAATCCTCAACGTGGCGGATCTGCAGACCTATCGGCAGACGGATGTTCTGGAGGCCGTGCTCG
>DATFJS010000066.1:0-2156 GCA_035269045.1 Longimicrobiales bacterium
GAGGCGGCTGAAGGCCAGCCCCGGGTGGAGCCCCATCCGCTGCTGGAACAACGGCCAGTCGCTGACCGCCAGGGCGTCCGCGCCCACCTCGCGCGCGAGCCGGCGAAGGGCGATGAAGACGGCGACGTTGTCACGCACATCGTTGTCCGAGACGTCCACGCGATCGTCGACGGCGCGGCGCGCCGCGGCAATTTCCGCGGCTAGCTCGTCCGCGCGCGCCCCGTCGCGCACCCTCTCCGCCTCGTCGATGACGGGACCGAGCTCGTACGGAGCGACCTCGCAGCCAAGCTGCTCGTACAGACGCCGCTCGCTCGCGAGCACATTGAGGAACGAGGGGGCCACGCCGCCGACCAGCGCGACGCGGCTGCGCTCGATGCGGCCCACACCGCGCAACGCCCGCAACGTGGTCGCGAGGCGCGGTCCGAACCATGGATGACCGGCGTCGCCGAACAGCCACTTGACCGGCCCGCTCCCGGACCGTCGCCACCGGCGGAGCACGCCGGCCTGGAGGTGCATGGAGACGAAGCCGTTGAGGGGGATCGGACCGTCCTTGCGAGGCTCGTCGGGAGCCCAGAGACACATCCGCAGACCCGCCTCCGCGAAGGGCAGCACGAGATCGCCCATCGCGAACGAGGCGCTCTGCACCACCACGAGATCGGGCGCCGAGGCGCGCAACGCGTCGGCGGCGTCGGCGGCCGCCTCGCGCGTCTCGATCGGATCGATCGGGTCCAGCAACGAACCGCCGTACCGCTCCACGAGATCGGCCAGGGCCCGCGACGAGCGCGCCACGACGTCGTGCCGTTCGGCTTCGTACCCCGACAGATGGAGGGGCACGTAGGCGACGCGCAAGGGCCGGGGCCCGCTCACGCGGGGCCTCGTGGGTCGGGGGTTCCCCGCGAGCCGACGGGGCTGCGGGACGAGCGTTCGGGCATAGCGAACTCTCCTCGGTGAACGAGCGGACGGGCGATTGGCCTTGATCGATCCTATGACGTCATAACATTTGGACGCAACGGGGCCATCGGTCCGCCCGGCAGCCGCGCAGCGCCACCGGCAGGAACGCCGCGCATCGACAGGCCGGTCCGCGCCCTTCGAGAGCCAGGAGGGGAGCACGCCATGAACGTGGACATCGAATACGGCGACGGCACGCTCGCCATCGACGTACCGGACGGCACGCCGCTCGTCGCGCCCGGCTTCGCGTACGCGGAGCCGCCGGGCCTCGACGACCCGATCGATGCGACGCGAACCGCGCTGCGCCGCCCCCTGGGAAGTCCGCCGCTCCGCGAGCTGGCCGGGCCGACCGACCGCGTCGTCATCGGCTTCCCCGATCGCGTGAAAGGCGGCGCGCACGCCACCGCGCACCGCAAGGTCGCGATCCCTCTGATCCTCGCCGAACTGGAGCGCGCCGGCGTCGCCGAACGCAACGTCACGCTCGTCTGCGGCATGGGCCTGCACCGCAAGAACACGCGCGAGGAGTTCGCCACGTACCTGGGCGACGACGTGCTGAGGCGCTTCGGTCCCACGCAGCTCGTGAACCACGATGCCGAGGATCCCGAGGGCATGGTCGACCTCGGGATCAGCGATCTCGGCGACCGGGTGGAGGTCAACCGCCGGGCGTTCGAGGCCGACCTGACGATCATGCTCGGCCACACCATGGGCAATCCGTACGGAGGCTACAGCGGCGGCTACAAGATGCCGTGCACCGGTTTCACGTCCTGGCGCTCGATCCGGGGTCACCACACGCCGCGGACCATGCACCGCGACGACTTCGTTCCCGTCTCGACGCGGTCGCGCTTCCGCGACCAGCTCACGGCGATCGGGCGGCGCATCGAGATGGAGATGGGGCGCCCGTTCTTCCTCGTCGACGCCGTCCTGAACGGTCGGTCGGAGCAGATGCAGGTGGTCGCGGGGACGCCTGCCGAGGTCGAAGCGGCCACGTGGCAGCGGGCCGCCGAGCGCACGGACGTGACCCTTCCCGGCCCGAAAGCGAACGCGCTCGTCGTGGGCCTTCCGAGAAGCTTCCACTACGGTCCCGGGATGGGGAGCAACCCCCTGCTCATGCTGCAGGCGCTGGGGTCGTGGGTGACCCGCGCCACCCGAGCGCTGGAGGACGACTTCGTCGTCGTCGGGGCGTCCGTCTGCGACGGCTGGTTCAACGA
>DATFJS010000067.1:0-7762 GCA_035269045.1 Longimicrobiales bacterium
CGGCACGTCCACCTGCTCCCCGGTCCGGGGATTTCGGGCGACCCGTGCCTTCCGCTTCTTGACCTTGAAGGTCCCGAATCCGCGGATCTCGATGTGGTCACCGTGCGCGATCGCGCGCTTCATCGCATTGATGAAGCCATCGACCACGAGTGCACAGTCCTTCTTCGTGACACCGGGTCCGATCGCTTCCGCGACCTGCTCCACGAGGTCGGCCTTCGTCATCCAGCGATTCCTCCGAAAGGATCCTTCAGGGAACGAACGGGCGAGACGGTAAGCGCCCTCCCGCGATGCCGTCAAGTTCTTGTGCGCGATGGCGATGCAACCGGTCACTCCGCCGCGCGACTCTCCATCAGCCCGATGAACCGGTCGAAGAGATACCGGCTGTCGTGCGGACCGGGGGCCGCCTCGGGGTGATACTGCACCGAAAACACGGGAAGCGCGCGATGCGCCACGCCCTCGACCGTGCCGTCGTAGAGGTTCACGTGGGTGAGCCGGAGATCGGGGGCACCGGGGATGGTTCCGTCCTCCCCGGCCCGGACCGCGAACCCGTGGTTCTGCGACGTGATCTCGACGGTGTCGGTATCGAGATTCCGTACCGGGTGATTCCCCCCGTGGTGACCGAAGGGAAGCTTGTACGTCTCGGCGCCGAAGGCCCGCGCGATGAGCTGATGGCCGAGACAGATCCCGAAGATCGGCACGCCCTCCGCCGCGAGGACGCGAATCGCGTCGAGGGCGCTCTCCACGGCCGCCGGGTCGCCGGGGCCATTCGAGACGAAGATGCCGTCGGGCGCCTCGGCACGGACCGTGTCGAGGTCCACCGTGCCCTCGAGCACGGTCACCCGGCACCCGCGCTCGGAGAGCAGCTTCGGGGAGTGCGCCTTCACGCCGAAGTCGTAGGAGACCACGTGGAACCGCTCCTCGCCAACGGCGGCGACCTCGTACCGCTCCCCCGCCCCGGCCGAGCAGGCCAGGTCGAGGCCCTCCATCTTCGGCTGGGACCGGATCCGCTCGAGGAGCGCCTCGGGATCGGTGTCGCCGGGCGCGATCGCGCCGCGCATGGCCCCGTGGGACCGGATGTGCCGCGTGAGGGCTCGCGTGTCCACGTCGGCGATCCCCGGCACGCCGCTGCGCTCGAGGTACTCGCCCAGCCCCTCCTCGCCCCGCCAGTTCGACGGACGACGGGCGGCCTCCCGCACGATGAACCCGCCCGCGCGGGGCGTCGGCGACTCGAGATCCTCGCGGTTCACGCCGTAGTTGCCCTGCAGCGGGTACGTCATGGTCACGAGCTGACCGGTGTACGAGGGATCCGTGAGGACCTCCTGATAACCGGTCATGCAGGTGTTGAAGACCACCTCTCCGAAGGCCGTCCCGGAGGCGCCGAGGGTCGAGCCGTCGAAGCGACGACCATCCTCGAGAAGCAGGTATGCGGGCGTGGGCACGAGGGAGTCGGGCACGGCGAGTCGGATGGGTGGGTGGACGCGGAACTTCGCTCCCTCGGAAGGTAGATCGGACCCCGTACCGGTCAAGCACGGCGCGTCCCTCGACCCACGCCGGCGGAATGCTACCTTCCGAGCATGCCTCAGCCCAACGTCTACATCCACGCCGACGAATCCTGCCTCGGGAACCAGTTCAAGGGCCGCGCCAACCCGGGGGGTGCGGGCGGGCTCATGGAGACCTGGATCGACGGTGAGTGGATCGCCCGCGACTTCTGGCTCTCCGAGCCGGACACCACGAACAACCGGATGGCGATCTGGTCGGCGATCGCCGGCCTCACCTCGTTGAAGCGCCGGGCTCCCGTCCGCTTCGTGTCCGACAGCCAGTATCTGGTGAAGGGCGCCTCGGAGTGGATGCCCGGCTGGAAGCGGCGCGGGTGGAAGCGGAAGGCCGGCCCGATCGAGAACCTCGACCTCTGGCAGAAACTCGACCGGATCCTCCAGCCGCTGGACGTCTCGTGGCACTGGGTCCGCGGGCACGACGGTCACCCGCGAAACGAGTACGTGAACGACCTCGCGGTGCGGGCCGCGGAGCAGCAGACGTCCTCGGGCGGTCTCGTGGAGTCCGGCTTCGTCGACTGGCTCAACGAGCACCGGGAGAAACGGGAGCGCTACCTCGACTTCATGGAGTTCGTCGAGCCGGAGCTGTAGATCGCGCTCCACGCACCTGTAGACCGCTCTACACGACGACATCGTCCGACACGGAGTCGGGCGGGCTGCCCGGGGGGCGCCGGCCGATGTCCCCTCAATCTTCGGGAAATCGTCCGAACCAGGCCGCGAATTCCTCGACGACGGCGTCGGCCACCTCGTCGAGCGACGGGGACGACCCGCCTAGAATACGGCGCATCGACGTCACCTCCCGGTCTCCGATTCCGCACGGCACGATCGTCCGGAAGTGCGAGAGGTCTGGATCCACGTTGAGCGCGAAGCCGTGCGACGTGATCCACCCCGACGACACGCGGACGCCGATCGCGGCGATCTTCCCCGCCGCCGTCCACACGCCCGTGAGTCCCTCCTCCCGTCCGGCGTCCACCCCGAACCGCCCGAGCGTCCGGATCACGACCTCCTCGAGGTCGCGCAGATACCGGTGCAGGTCCTTCCGGTCGGGCTTGAGGTCGAGGATCGGATAGCCGACCACCTGGCCGGGTCCGTGATAGGTGATGTCTCCCCCACGACCCGCGTCGAAGAGTTCGATTCCCAGACGGCCCAGTTCGGCCTCCGTCGCCAGGAGGTGTTCGTCCTGCGTACCTGTTCCCCGCGTCAGTACGGGGTCGTGCTCGAGCAGGAAGAGGGTCTCGCGCCGCTCGCCCTCGCGGACCTGCGGAACCCGCTCCGCCTGGACCTCGAGACCTCGGGCGTAGGGGATCCGGCCCAGCCGTTCGACCCGAAGCGAACGGGCGCCGACCGCTTTCGCGGCCGACGCCCGTGTCTGGTCCTGCGTCATGTCGCCGGCCGGCGTCGTCAGACGTCCTCGGGGAAGTCCTCGAGGAACGCCTTCAACTCGGCGAGGAAGCGCGCCGCATCGGCCCCGTCCACCAGGCGGTGGTCGTAGCCGAGGCTGAAGAACGACCGCTTCCGGATGGCGATCTGATCCGACCCTGTGTCCGGATCGGTCACGGCGACCACCCGCTTCTCGATCGCGCCGGTTCCGAGGATCGCGGCCGTTCCCTTCGGAATGACCGGCATGCCCACGATCGTCCCGAGAACACCCGGGTTCGTGATCGAGAACGTCGCGCCCTGGATCTCCTGCGGCTGCAGCTTGCGGTCGCGAGCACGCTCGGCGAGGTCGATGATCTTCCGCCCGATGCCGACCAGGCTCAGATCGTCCGCATCATGAATGACCGGCACGATGAGTCCCGGATCGAGATCCACCGCCATCCCGAGGTTCACGTTGCCCCGGTGGATGATGTTGTTGCCGGACACCGTGCCGTTGATGGCCGGGTAGTCCCGGAGCAGGCGGCTGACGGCGAAGGCGACGAAGGCGGTGTAGCTGACCTTCGCGCCCTGCTCGGCCCACCGGGCCTTGTTGGCCGACCGGATGCGGTCCACGCGCGTGAAATCGATCTCGATGAACGAGTGGACGTGCGGCGCGATCCGCTTGGCCAGCACCATGTGCTCGGCCGTGAGACGACGGATCTTGTCCATCGGCTCGACGCTGTCCGCGTTGCGAACCGGGAATTCCGGGTGCTCGACCTTGTTGTAGAAGATCTTGAAGAATTCCGATGAATCCATCGGTCCCGCGGCGGCTGGACGGGCCTGACGCGCGGGCTCCTGCCGCGACGGCGTCTGAGACGGAGCCGCCTCCTCCCGTTGTGCAGGCTGCGGCGTCGGACGGGCTTCGGGCGTCTTCCGGGGCGGCGCGGCGGGTCGGTCCTCCGTCGGCGACGCCTGCGGATCGGACGGGCCGGCACCCTCGGAGGCACCGGACTCGATGTAGTCGAGGATGTCCTGCTTGGTCACGCGTCCGGCGTGCCCGGAACCGGGTACGTCCTCGATGTCGACGCCATGCTCCTCCGCGATCCTGCGCACGACCGGCGTCGACCGGGTGCGCACCCGGTCGTCGTCGGAATCGGCGGACGACACCTCGTCGTCCTCGTCGGAGTCGGTGGCCGGCTCGGGCTCGCCCTGCTCACCCTCCTCGGCCTTCTCGCTCTGCTCGGCCTGCGCCTCGGCCTGCCGGGACGATCCCGATCCCTCGTCGGCGCCGTCGTCGGACTCGGCCGAATCGTCAGCCTGTCCGCCGTCGTCCGCCGCCTGGTCCGGAGCGCCACCCTCGTCGTCGATGTAGGCGACGATCGTGCCGACTTCGACAGTCTCGCCCTCCTGGACCTCGACGGACACGAGCGTCCCGTCCGCCGGGGCCGGGATCTCCGCGTCGACCTTGTCGGTCGAGATTTCGAGGATCGGCTCGTCCCGCTCGACGGTGTCGCCGAGTTCCTTGAGCCACTTGGATACGGTCCCCTCGGCGATGGATTCGCCCATCTGGGGCATCGGAACTTCGATTCGAGCCACGCTCGATTCTCCGGACTGATTTTGTCGGTTGTTGGACCGCGCGGAATCGACATCGAGCCGATCACCCCGCGGACATGGAGTTTACCCCAGCACGCCTCGAAGGCAAGACGCTGCCGGCCCGCGGGGCGTCAAGCTCCGGTCATCGTTCGGACCGCGTCGACGATCTCGGCCACCCACGGCAGGGAACCCCTCCCGCGGGAGTGGGGCGACACGGAACTCGGGTGCTCGCGCCGCCGAAACGACTCAGTCGTTGCCGGTCGGGTCTTCGGTACCGCCGGCGTCGCCACCGGACGTGCCCGGAAGGACGGACGGTGCCTCACCGGCGCCGCCCGAGGTCCCCGGAAGAACCGGCTGCGGAGCCGCGGGCTGCTGGATGTCCGGCCGGATGACCGACTCGGGTGCCGCCGCACGAGAGGACATGATGGACAGGATCAGCGCGAGGACCATGAAGGCGGTCCCGGCGATCCACGTCGAACGGGTGAGTACGGTCGTGGCCTGACGACCGGCCAGAATGCCGTCCGTCATGGTCGTGCCACTCCCGCCCATGGCGGCGAGTCCCCCGCCCTTACCGGACTGGAGGAGGATCACGACGGTGAGAAAGATCCCGTCGAGGATGAGAAGCGCGAGAAGTAGACCGTACATCGGGGTTCCTGCGATTGGGGTGCCGAGCCTGCGTCGTGCCGGGGGCAAGATATGAAAGATCATCCCGGCCCGGGAGGGTCGTCAACGGGGGTCGGCCGCCCGGGCGATGGCCAGGAAGTCGTCGGCATCCAGACTCGCCCCGCCCACCAGCACACCGTCCACCCCTTCGGTCCCCAGCAGCTCGCCGGCGTTTGCCGGCTTCACACTGCCGCCGTACAGGATGCGGGGCACCGCGATGCCCCGCTCGTCGAGGACGGAGCGGAGGAACGCGTGTGCCTCGCGCGCGTCGTCCGGGCTGGCCGTCTCCCCGGTCCCGATGGCCCACACGGGCTCGTAGGCGATCGCCCAGGAGGCGGGGTCGGCGTCGGGGACGTCCGGCAGGACCGCCTCGAGCTGACGGGCCAGGACCTCCTCCAGACGACCGCTGGTCCGCTCCTCGAGCGTCTCGCCGACGCACACGACGGGGTGAAGCCCCGCCCGACGGCATGCCGCGGCACGGGCCGCGACGTCGGCGTCGCTCTCACCGAACACGTGCCGTCGCTCGGAATGGCCCACGAGGGACCACCCCGCTCCGGCATCGGCGGCCATCTCGGCCGACAGCTCACCGGTGAAGGCTCCCGAGGGCTCGGGGTGGACCGTCTGGCTTCCGACGCCGAGGGACCGGCTCACCTCGTGCTCGGCGACCAGGTGAAGCGACACCGCGGGCGGGAAGAGCAGCATCTCGGCCAACGGCGCCGGTCCGTCGCCGAGCGCGCGGACCAGCGCTTCGCAGAACGCCCGGGCCTCCGTCGGTCCCTTGTGCATCTTCCAGTTCCCGGCCACGACCGGACGCTGCCCGGCGCCGCTCATGTCCCCCCCTCTCCGGCGAGATCGTCCGCCTCGGACAGGACCTCGACCCCGGGGAGTGGCTCCCCCGCCAGGAACGCCAGCGACGCGCCGCCGCCGGTGGAGATGTGGGTGATGCGGTCCGTGACCTCGGCCATCGCGGCGGCACGGGCGGAGTCCCCCCCGCCGATGATGCTCACGGCGCCCTCGTCGGTCGCGTCGGCGACCGCTCGCGCCAGGGCGAGGGTGCCCGCGGCGAATGCGCGCTCCTCGAAGATCCCGGCGGGTCCGTTCCACACGACCGTGGCCGCGGTCCCGATCACCTCGGCGTAGAGTGCCTCGGTCTCTGGACCGATATCACCGATCGCCTCGTTCTCCGCGACGTCGTGCGGGCCGGCGACGCGCGGTGCGACGGACCCGTCGAGGGCCGTCGCGACACGTGCATCCACCGGGAGCAGCAGGCGGTCGCCGGCGGCCTCCATGATCTCCCTCGCGACGTCGACGCGGTCGGGTTCGACGAGGGACTCGCCCACCGTGTGGCCCCGGGCGAGCCAGAAGGTATTCGCCATCGCGCCGCAGATCAGGAGTCGGTCCACGCGCGGAAGCAGCGCCGACACCACGTCGATCTTGCCGGATATCTTCGCGCCGCCGAGGATGCTCACGAACGGGCGATCGGGGTCTTCCAGCGCAGCTCCGAGCCACTGCAGCTCCTTCTCGAGCAGCAGCCCGGCCACGGCCCGTCCACCGCGCTCTCGGATCACCGACGCCGCGCCCGCGGTCGACGCATGGGCTCGATGAACCGTGCCGAAGGCGTCCTGGACGAACAGCTCGGCATCCCCCGCGAGTTCGGCCGCGAAGTCGCGATCGTTGTCCGTCTCGCCGGCCTCGAAGCGGGTGTTCTCGAGCACGAGCACCTCGCCGCCCTCGAGCGCCTCGATGGCGGCACGGGCCTGCGGACCCACCGTCTCACCGACGAACGACACGGGACGCCCCGTGCGCTCGCCGAGACGTGCGGCGACCGGCTCGAGCGAGAAGGCCGGGTCGGGACCCGCCGGGCGGCCGAGGTGGCTGGCCACGACGACGCGCGCGCGCCGATCGGTCAGGTACCGGAGTGTCGGCACGGTGGCGTCGATGCGTGTGTCGTCGGTGACGTCGCCGTCCTCGATCGGGACGTTCAGGTCGACACGAACGAGAACGGTCTTCCCCTGGAACGCGTCGTCCGGGAGATCGGAAAGTCGGGCTTTCTGCATGGGATCAGGATTCGTCGCGGGTGCGCGGTTCCCTGTCCGTCGAGTCGGCGTCCGTGGTATCGGCCACCCGAGCGGTCGCGTCGATCTGCTCCGCCGTACCGGCTTCGACGTTCAGGGTCGTGTCACAGTGCGGACAGTCGATGGTGACACCGGAGAGCTCGGGGAGCTCTACCTCGTCCCGATGCCCGCAGACGGGGCAGCGGAAGGCGTGCCAGTCCGACTGCCCGCCGGTCATCCGAGCCGCTCGGCGATGAAACCGGCAAGGTCGACGACGCGGGCAGAGTAGCCCATCTCGTTGTCGTACCACGAGACGACCTTCACCATCCGCGTTCCGATCGTGGCCGTGGAGAGCGCATCGACGATCGACGACCGGGGATCCCCGGTGTAGTCGATCGAAACGAGCGGTTCGTGGCTGATGCCGAGAATCCCCTTCATGTCGCCGTCGGCCGCGGCCTCGAACGCCTCGTTGACCGCCTCCACCGTCACGTCCGTCTCGAGCGTCGCCACGAGGTCGATCATGGAGACGTCGGGCGTCGGCAC
>DATFJS010000068.1:0-8527 GCA_035269045.1 Longimicrobiales bacterium
GTGGCGCTGTACGAGGTCGTGCCCGCGGGGATGGCGGTCCCGGGTGGCCCGGAGGTCGACCCGCTCCGCTATTCCGATCGCGCCGAACCGACCGGCGTCGACACGGAGGTGGCGTTCGTGAAGCTCCGGTACAAGGAGCCCGACGGCGATGTGAGCAGGCTGCTCACGCAACCGGTGATGGATCGTCCGGTGGAGGCGAGCGGCGAGACCCGCTGGGCCGCGGCCGTCGCGGGCTTCGGCATGCTGCTTCGTGAATCGCCGTACGCCGACGACTTCTCCTGGGCCGATGTGATGGAGCTCGCACGCGGGGCACGGGGCGACGATCCGAATGGCTATCGAGGCGAGTTCCTGCGCCTGGTCGAGATCGCGGGCACGCTCCCGGTACCGACCGACGACGAACCCGGAGCACGATGATGGATGGAATGCTGCGAAAGCTCAGGGGCGCCTTCGGCACGGCGGTGACGTGGGCCATCGGATGGGCGGTGATCGCCTTCGCCCTGTTCTCGATCCTCCGGGTGGTGGGCGTCGGGTCGGCACCCTTCGCGGAGTTCGTGGGGGTCCTGACCACCATCACCGCCGCATCCGGCTTCATCGCCGGCGGGGTGTTCTCCCTCGGTCTGGCGACCTTTCACCGAAATGGCCGTCTGGACGACCTCCGAGTCGGGCCCATGGCGGCGCTCGGGGCCGTCGCGGCGGTCCTCCTGCCGGGCGTCGCCGTGGTCTCGGGCCTCTTCGAGTACACCCCGCTCACCCTAAGGGGGACGCTCGTGTTCGGTGCGGCCGTCGCGGTGCTCGGAGGCGTGACGGGGGGCGGCCTGGTGAAGATCGCCAGGGGCGCGGACGCCGACCGGCTTCCGCCAGGGGAGTGACTGAGGCGGTCTCCCATCAGAAGCTGATCGTCAGCCCCAGGACGAAGTCGTTACGGTGCACGCCTTCATCTCCCGGCACATCGTCCAGCCTCGGAAACAGGATCGCGAGCTCGTCGAGCGGAATGTCGCTGAGATCGACATCGAGCGACTGTGAGTACCGGGCCCACTCGGCCCGCAGCCCGATATCGATTCCACCGATACCGCTCCCCAGATTCCTCGCGAGCAGCCACTCGATCCCGAGACCGTAGTGCCAGGTGTTGGGCCAGAGGCTCTCGGGGCCGATCCAGTCGATCGTGGGGGTCGAGAACGGGTTGCCGTTCACGGCGATATCCTGGAGCCGGTACCAGCTCCATCCGTATCCACCCTTCACGTATGGCTTCCACCCGCCGGTGAGCATGTTGATGCGCAGCGACCCCGCGTATTCCCAGAGGTTCAGGTCGGCGCGATAGACGTAGTCGGGGATCCGATCGAACTGTACGTCGAAGCCGAGCGTGCTCCGCACGTTCCGGATCATGTTCTCGCTCACGAACCGTTCTCCGAGATAGAACGGGACCTGCACGAAGGTGCCGGTCGACACGACGTCCTGCGTCGAGGAACCCGTGATCTGTGCCTCGCCCGTCGGGTCGCTGAACACGATGTAGAGCGCAAGCGTGCCGACGAACTCCTCGAACTGCCCCCCCGCGATGGTCAGGTAGTCCCAGCCTTCATCGAAGGTCTGTCGTGAGACCCCCGACGAGAGACCCACGAACCGCGTCTGGATGCTGTCGTTCGGGATGTAGACCCTGTCCGGGGTGCCCAGCGCGGTACGGAAGGGCCACGCCGCGATCCGACTCACGAAGTCGAGCGGCGGGAGATTCAGGAATACCGGTACCGTGAAGTTCAGGAATCCCAGATCGTTCCGGAAGTTGTCCTGGACCTCCGTGGGGAGGATCGGCGGGATGGAGTGCGGATCGTAGAGCCGATACGTGGAGCTCCGGTACGAGGACGTCGGCCCCGACACGTTCCAGCCGCTGTTGTGCATCGGCCCGACGGGACCGTTGTTGCCGGTATTGTAGTTCTCGAGGATGCCGGCGAAGGGTGACCGCGTCGCCGGGTATCCCCACCGGATGGGCAACACCATCCACCCCCACGTGGCACGAGCCTCGGCGTCCGAGCGCGTGAGCTCCGTGAGCTGCTCGAAGTCCGGCATGAGGCGGAGACGATCGCGATCCGCGAACCCCACGACGCCCCCACGAATGAAGTCGGGCCCCAGGTCTTCGTCGCCCACCCGCCAGTCCGCGAGCCACTCGCGGTGATCCACATGCACCGCGATCTCGTCGGTCGTTCCACCCGGGCCGACATTGTTGTACCGGCCCGGCAGCGGGAACGTCCCGTGGGAATCACGGTTGGTGCCCCCGGGCCACTCCATCGCCTGGTTCAGCCCCTTGTTGTCGGAGCCGATGTACCCGAACGGATGCGTGTTCGGGATCGTCTCTTCGTCGTTTTCCCACGCCAGGTAGCGGATCTCCTCCCACCACCGCGCCTGCCCGAAGCGATTCCTGGGAAGGGCCTCGACCTCCGCCTCCCACGCCTCGCGTGAGGCGTAGGCGTTCGGAATGGCGAAGTCGAAGGGAGCGACGAACTCGTGGAGATAGAAATCGATCCGCTTCATCACGAGCGGATTGCCGGGCTCGCCGTCCGGACCGATCCGACCGTCGAGAATCGCCTCGAGGGTGGGCCGATCGAGTGCTCCTGTCACACCATCCATTGGAGATACCACGACGTTCAGGTGCTCCCAGTCCCCCTCGTGGTTCATGCCCGAGTCGTTGCTCGGGTAGTAGAACCAGTACTGCAGCACGAGTTCGTATCCGCCGTCGATCTCCAGAATGAAGGGGTGGTAGAAGATGCTCGAGAAGGTGGGCTTCCGGGAGTCGGGAGTCCGCTCGTACTCCGGGATGTACGCCTCATCCCACGTGTCCGGACCCGACCCCGGCGGATTGATGAACAGCACCGCCGACCGGTCCTCCTCGGTCTGGAAGAAGTCGCTGGCCACGTCTCGTCCCGCATAGCCGATATTTGCGTACTGCTCGATCAGCGACAGCAGTTTGCAGTCCTCCGTCGCCGGGATCCGCGTGGATTCCTCCCTCGTGACGAGGCCCTCCGGGGACTCGGCCGTGAGGGTGCACGGCGTCCCATCCAGAGCGGCCAGGTTCACCTCGAGCGTCCCGTCGAGCTCGGGCTCTTCACTGCCGGCCCGCCAGTAGTCGACGGACAGTGCGAAGTCCTGCCGGTTCTCGATGTAGACGTACGGATCGACCGGCGGCTGTTCCGTGTTGTGGACGAGCATCGGTGCGAAGCGCTCACCCAGCGCCAGGAGAATCTCCCCGCGTCGATCGTCGATGCCGTCGCGAGGCGCCACGTCGCGGAAGGAGGCGTCCGAGGGGTCACCCCAGAGCTCCAGCTCTATATTGGCCGCGGTCGCCGGAACCGGCTTCGCGAGCCCCTTCGGCATCTGTCGGATGTACTCGTCGCGCGGCACCTCCTGCGCGGAGGCCGCGGAGTCGAGCGAGACAAGGGCGAGAACCGTCAGGGGGAGGGAGATCCAGGTGTGCTTCATCTGTCGGGCCCGACCGAGCCATGCCGAGAGACGCGGCCGCCAATGCGCACGGCCTCGAAGACGTCCTGGACGGCGTACCAGGAATCTCGGAAATACCTAACGGTCGGGGGGAAGCACGGAAAGCCACATCCTCCCGCCCCTGCTTGCCCAACCCGTCATCGGGCCGAACAATGGAGCGATGACGCCTTGCTGACGGGGCGGTCGCAGGGTGAGTGCCCACCCCAGTTCACCTCTGACCGGGAGGCATCCATGGCTTCGATGAAGCCGGGCCCACCATCTCGTCGCCCTCACCGCTTCTACCTCTTCACACCGCCGTATCGGACACCCGATCCGGTCCGGACCCCCGCCGACCTCGCCTCGGGCGAAGCCCCACCGGGCGCATCGCTGATCTGGTGCCTCGGCCCTCGGATGGACGAACGCCTACTGCGCGAAGTCCAGCGGCGGCCCGGCGGGGTCCAGCTGCTGACGGTTCTCCCTCGGACGTCCGAGATCGAGGATGCCGACGAGCTCCTCCGCATGGTCGAGGTGTGCCGGCCCCACGCCGTGCTCCCCTTCCACCACGACCCCGACCCGATCGACCTGCGGATGCTCCTTCGCGAGCCACCCGAGGACATCGCCCGGGCGGTCGTGGACTATCTCGGCTGGCGCGGCCTGATCATCGACCCGGACATGCGTCAGCTCATCCGCCGGACGCTCGAGCTGTCCGCCGACGTATCGACCGTGTCGGGGCTCGCGAGGGGCGTGTACATGTCGCGTCGCGCCCTGGGTCGGGCCTTCCTCCGCGCCGGGCTTCCGGTACCGTCCCACTGGCTCCACGTCGGGCGTGTCCTTCGCGCCGTCCTGGATCTGCAGTGGCATGGCGAGACGCTCATGCGGACCGCATCGCGGCACGGGTACACGGACGGCTTCTCGCTCTCGAACCAGATGAAGCGACTCACCATGATCCGGCCGAGCGAGGTGAAGGAGAGGATCGGCTGGGAGTGGGTGCTCGAGAGCTGGATCCAGCGAGAGCTGGCCTCCGGCGGATTCGGGAAGGATCAGGTCGGAATGCTCCGGCGGCACCGGTCGACCGTGGCGGCGTCGGCGTGAAGCTGAGGGTCGGAGCTCGACTCGTCCTGACGGGCGAGGGCGGGACGGTCGAGTTCACCGACCTTCAGCAGGCCCTGCTCCTGATGGTAGCCGACCGGGAGTCGGCGGGGCTTCGCAGGGAGGTGGCGTCGGAGGTCCTCTGGGACCGGGACGAAGGGGCGACCTCTCCCCGGCGCCGCCTCCGACAGATCGTCTACGCGATCAACCAGCGGGCGAACGACACGATTCTGGACGGCGATCAGCAGCTGCTGCGTCTCGCCGGTCCCGTGGAGGTCATCTGGACGGGTGAGCCGGCCGGGGGCGCCATCGCATCGCCCACGTCCCACTGGTCACGCGCCCGGGACGACGTCCAGGATCGAGCACGCACCCGATCGCGGAGTCACGTCGCGAGCGCCGTCGACTCGGCACGACTACGGGACGATCCCGAGACGATCCTCGAGCTCGTCGCGACCGATGCCGATCCCGTTTCGATGTGGCGGGACGCCGTGTGGGCTCTGTTGCGAGCCGGACGCGTTCGGGAGGCCGAGGCGTCGTTCCGCGACCTCGGGATCGAGGACCCCGACACGGTCCGCCGCTGCCGTGACGTCGTGGCGCGTCTCGCCTCCGGCAACGCTCCCGGGCCCAATCCGCACGCGCGGGACGTGCCGCTCGTGGGGCGGGAGCCGGTCCTCGCCGACACCATCTCGGCGCTGCAGCGGGGAGACCGCCGGGTCGTGCTGGCCGGCCCGAGCGGGACGGGGCTTTCCCGGATTCTGAGCAACGCCGCGGCGTGGGCGCTCGCGGAACTGGATGATCTCGTCGTCGCATCCACGGCCTGTACGTTCTCGGGTCGCGACGTGGCCTACGACACGCTCAACCGGCTCTTCGACTCCGAGCTCTTCCGCGACGCCCATCTCGAGGTGTCGGAGCCATGGCGGAGCATTCTCTCCCGGGTACTGCGTGTCTACGATCGGACGCCGGCACGGGAGATCGAACCACTCGAGGGAACGTCCGCGACCCTCCGCGTGCTTCATGCGATCTCGACGCTCATCGAGCGTGCTCTCGGCAACGCCACGCTTCTCGCCGTGGTCGACGACCTGCACCTCGCCGACCAGGGCTCACTGACCGTGCTGACCCACCTGGGCTTCGAGGGAGAAGGGGCGGTCATTCGTCTGTTGGGGGCGAGTCGGGACGACGTCGATGCGGACGGGCCCCTGGCCGACCTCCTCACGGGCACGAACTCGACCGTCATCGCCGTTCCCCCTCTCGATACCAGCGCATCGCGTGCTCTGCTCGCGGAGTTGAGGCCGGAACTCGACCCCGGGGAGCAGCGCGCGCTCGCGAATCTGTGCGGAGGGCTTCCGAGACGCCTCGAGGATGTGGCCCGTGTCCCGAATCTCGACGAGATCGGAAGCTCGGCCGGCACCCTCGACGATCTGCTTCGACAACGGATCGGAGATCTTTCGGAGGCCGAGCAGGAGGTGCTCGCTCTCCTGAGCGTGCGACCCGACGGACTGGATGCCCGGGCCCTCATGGATGCATCCAGGCTCGGGACCCTCGAGCTCGGACGGGCGACCACGCGCCTCATCGACCTCGACCTCGTCGAGGACCACGAACGCATTCGAGTCTGGAGCTCGTTTCTTCGGCGGGGGGTGCGAGCGACGCTGCCGAACGGGATCCGGCACGCGCTGCACCTTCGGATCGCTCGCGCACTGCAGCAGCATGAGCCGCCACCTGCCGCCGACATCGGCCGGCATCTGCACCAGGCCGGCGAGCTGGACGAAGCCGGTGCATGGCTCGTACGTGGTTTCGAGGAGGCGAAGCAGGCTGAAGCGTTCCCCGTCGCCATCGAACTCGCCACCCTCGCGGTGGAGCTCGACCCGGAGAACCCCGCTCTCCACGACTCGCTCGGGTCCCTGCTCTCTTCCGAGGGAAGATTCTCGGAGGCCAGCGCGAATCTGGAGGAAGCCTGCAGGCTGGACGACCGGGACCCTGCCTCACCCGAGATGCTGAGCCGGCGGTTACGGTGGATTCGGGCCCTCGCGGAGCACGTGTTCGACTCGGACGTCGTCGCCGAAAAGGCCCGGCAGATCCTCGCCGACGCCCAGGCCGGGGGACACCTCGACGCTGAGGCGCGGGCCATCGACCTCCTGTTCCGCGTGGGAGACTACTGTCTCGACTTCGACCTCGTATACGAAGCGCTCGGCCACCTATTGAGCGCCCGCGAGCGTGACGAGCAGAGCCCTTATCTGGACTGGGTCGAAGTCCGTCGCTCCTACATCGACGACCCCGACTGCGCCCGAGCTGCCGCGCATCGCTTTCTCGAGTTCACCGAGCCCGGAAGCACGGATCGGCTGGACGCGGTGGCCCGGTTGATCAATCAGGGGACCCTGCGAGGGCCAGCAGGCGACTCAGATGTGCAAAAGGGTCTAATGCTACTCACAGACTTTGAAAACTCGAGTTACCAGCACCTTAAGGCGCGAGCGCTGTCCAATCTTGGCACTTGGAAAGTGGAGCGTGGCGAGATGGTCGCCGCCGAAGGCTTGTTGGAGGAATCCCTGGGTTTGTCGCGAGGGATTGAGGGTTCGCTTCCTGGAATGGTCCTCTCAAATCGAATCGATGCTAGGCTCGACGTAGGCGATATAAACGCGGCATTGCAGATTTGCCCGCCTGAAAATACCGCCGTACTTCACACACCCCGAGACCAATATGCAATCGACTCGTCGATAGCGGCCGCATTATTGGAAAAGGGTCGGTTCGGAGCCGCGTCGGATCTGGTTGCCAAATGGGAGCATATTCCGGAGGATGCGCCACTCTGCTTCTTCCCGCATTCGGTAATTGCCGTCCGTGTCCGGACTTCCCTCTTCCGCGGAGAGCACGATGCAGGCCGAGAGATGCTGAACAGGGCCGAAGTACGAGCTAGTCGACTTGGCGTCCAGAGAGCAATCGAGAGGCTGGAACGTCTGAGGGGGTTCCTAGACGGGTCAGCTCGAAGCGGCTGATGCTTTAGGGCCTCGCACCGCCTCGTCGTCGGGAGCTACGACCTCGGCCTCGTCGGAGATCCTACCCAGACGTACCGAAGCCGCGCTCTCCGCGTGTTCCTCAAGCACCTCTGAATCGACCAACACCTTTACAACGGCCGGATCGAATTGAATTCCAGAATATCGAGCGAGCTCGTCTCTCACGGTGGGAAGGTCGAGTGCTTTTCGATAAGGGCGGTCCGAGAGCATGGCGTCAATGGCGTCACAGACGCCAATGACCCTAGCACCAAGGGGGATATCGTGGCCGGCTAATTGCTCTGGATAGCCCCGGCCATCCCATCGCTCATGGTGGTGCCGGACGTTCTCAATCACAGCATTGGACACAGACGACATCGTCTCCAAGAGCTCGACACCCTTGGTGACGTGAGACTCGATCATCGCCCTCTCGGCATCTGTCAGCTGAGCGGGTTTCTTCAGAATCTCTGTGTATCGGGCATCGATCTTCCCGACATCGTGAAGAAGAGCCGACTGCTCAATCTCGTTCACTACACGAATGCTGACACCTAGGCGTTCGGCTGTTAGCCTGGCCAAGTTCGCTACACGTAGAGAGTGACCCGAGGTGTAAGGGTCCCGCGTCTCAATCGCCTTCACGAGGGCGTTGAGCAAGTCACGGTTCGCCTGCTGCAAGCGGAATGTTCCAAGGTACGCATTCCGAATGGCGAGCAATGGGAGACCGGCCAAGACTAGCCCGATCACGCCCAGTTCAACGCCCATCAGCGCGATGGCGACGGCGACTGGGCTGACCAACAGGTCGTAAAGGAAGTTCGCGCCTCCTCTACCCACAACCTGCTGCCAAACGACGAAGAAGGATGCGCCGCTGGCTAGAGAGATTACCCGCGCGACAAGAAGGTGATTGACGGAAAGGTAGATCGCGCCAAATGCGAGCAATGGCAGCCAAGAATAGCTGACACCCTCGACCCCGCCCAATCCAAGCGTCGCTGCAGCCTCACCTC
>DATFJS010000069.1:0-6341 GCA_035269045.1 Longimicrobiales bacterium
GGACCCGGAGGATGCCTGCGGGCACCAGCGACACCGTGAGGATGACCATGGCCACCGCTGCCGCGATGACCACGCTGGGCGTCCGAACGGCGAAGTGCAGCGCGCGGTCGAGCGGCCCCTCGATGAAGCGCTTCAGCGCCGCGTCGACGCGGCCGCGAAGACCATCGAAGAATGCCGCCACCGAACTCTTCCCCTCCCGATCCGGATCCGGCAGGTGGGACAGGTGGTTCGGGAGAATGAAGAGCGACTCGACGAGCGACAGGGCGAGCACCGCGATCACGATGATCGGGATGTCGAAGAGGATCTTGCCGAAGGTGCCGGGAAGCAGGGTGAGCGGCGTGAAGGCCACGATCGTGGTGAGGACGGCGAAGGTGACCGGTCCGCGGATCCTCAGCGCGCCCTTCACGGCGGCCCGCTGAGGAGCCACCCCCTTCTCACGCTCGGCGTAGATGTTCTCCCCCACGACGATCGCGTCGTCGACGACGATTCCGATCGCCAGGATGAATCCGAAGAGCGACAGCGTGTTGATGGAGATCCCCAGGAGCATCATCACGATGAAGGTGCCGATGAAGGAGGCACCGATGCCCACGGCCGTCCAGAACGCCAGACGGATATCGAGGAACAGGGTCAGCGCGGTGAGGACGAGCAGCAGGCCGATGATCGCGTTCTTGATCAGCAGGTTCAGACGTCCCTGGAGAGCCGTCGAATCGTCCTGCCAGATATCGAGCATGACACCCTCTGGAAGGGACGGCCGGATCGACTCGTCCAGCTCGGTCTTCACGGCCTCGACGATCTCCAGCACCCGTTCTTCCGATGTCCGGAAGACCTCGACGAAGGCGGCGGGGCTGCCGTTGTAGCGGCTCGTGAGGTCGGTGTCCTCGAAGCCGTCGACGATGTTCGCGATCTGACCGAGCCGGACGACCGTCCCGTCCGGTTGCGCGAGCACGACGAGCTGCTCGAAGTCCTGCTGCGTGTAGTTCTGTCCGAGCGTCCGGATGCGGACCTGCTCGTCGGTCGTCTCGATGCTGCCGGCCGACAGGTCGAGGGAGCCACTTCGCACGATTCCCGCGACCTGCTGGAGCGTGAGCCCCAGTGCACGCAGCCGGTCCTCGGGGATCTCGATCGAGATCTCGTAGGGGCGGACACCCGAGGTCGTGACGTAGGAAATCTCCTCGAGAATCGAGAGCGCGTCCTCGGTTCGGTAGGCGATCTCCTTGAGGGTGCGCTCGCTGGCGTCCCCGTGGATCGCGAGCCGGATCACGCTGGATCGGTTCGACAGCTCACGGATCTCGGGCCGGTCGGCTCCGACGGGGAAGGTCTGGATCTGATCGACCTCCGCCTTGATCTCGTCGAGCGCCTTCTGGATGTCGGTACCGAGTTTCAGCGACACCGAGACGGACGCGATGCCCTCGGCCGCGGTGGCGTTGATCTCGTCGATCCCTTCGACGGCCTCGATCGCCTCCTCGATCTTCTGGACGATCGCCTCCTCGACCTCGTCCGGGTTCGCCCCCGGATAGGCGACCGACACCCGGATCGTGTCGAGGCTGAACTCCGGGAAGACCTCCTGCACGAGCGAGGTCGCGGAGAAGATTCCAGCCGCGAGCAGGAGCAGGAGGAGGAGATTCGCCGCGACCCCGTTCCGCGCCATGTAGGCGATCGGGCCCTCCGCGGAATCGGCCCGTCGCTCGGCTTCGTTTCGTGGTGGGGATTCGACCTCGCGCTTGTCGGTCACGAGCCGCCCTCTCCGTCGGTGGCGAGCTCGACCTGCATGCCGTTCGTGACGAGGCTGACGCCGGACACGATGATCGAGTCATCCGCGGCGAGTTCACCCTGTACGAACACGTCGTTGTCGCGCGTCTGGATCACGGTCACGGGCACGATCCGGACTCGACCGTCCTCGACGACCCACACTTCGTTGTCGACGCGCAGACCAGCGCGCGGGATGAGATGGTAGTCACCGGTCCGACCCTCCATCTCGACCTGCGCGAACTGTCCCACCAGCAGAGGGGGACCGGTCTCCTCGCGGGCGTCCACGGGAAGGCCCGGGTCGAACGGGGAGGGCACGCGAACGACGATGCCGATCGTTCGTGTCTGTTCGTCGAGTGCGGCCTCGGCACGATCGACGTACCCCTCCCACCGGAATCGACGCGCGCCCAGCTCCGTGAAGACCTTCGCCGGGAGGCGGCGGTCGACCGCGCCGGCACGCAGATCCCACACCCCGTCGAGAAGTCCAGCGTCCGCATCGGAGAGCGGTACGACCACCTCGACGAGGTCGGCCGCGTAGAGCCGACCCAGCGACTGGCCGACGGAGGCCAGGCCGCCCACGTCCACCGACTCGTTGCGCACGACGCCGTCGAACGGGGCGGTGATCTCCGTCCGCGCGAGTGCGAGTTCCGCATCGGCGAGGGCGGCGCGCGCCCGCTCCAGCGACGCGCGCGCCGCATCGAGCTGGGGCTGTCTGAGCGTCAGCGGACTCGGCTCGCCGGTTGTCCCGTTCCTGGCCTGGAAGCGACGGAACTCGTCGGCCGCGATGCGGGCCTCCTCCTCCGCCTGGAGCACGGCCACCTCGTCCTGCGCGACCTGCGCGCGGGCCTGTGCGACGCGGTTCCGGTAGTCGGCGTCCTCGATGCGGACCAGAAGCTCACCCTGCTCGACGCGGCCCCCGCTGACGAAGTCCGGGCTCACCCATTCGACCTTCCCGCCCACCTGGGGGGTGACGTCGATCTCGGCGCTCGGCCGCACGGACCCCGCGCCCGCCACCGGCAGTGGCTCGGACCACTCCACGACCGGCGCCGTGGTCACCACGGGTGTCGGCTCCGTCGGTGTGGAGCGCGGCGGTTCAGGCCGGAGAAGCACGGCCACGACCGCGAGGACGAGGGCGGCGCCGACGATGCCGGCCGCGATCAGGACGTTTCGGAGCCTGGAGTTCATGGCTCGATGGAGCTGGGGGAATCTTCGTCTTCATGTACCCACGTGCCCCCGAGGGCGCGGTGGACCGCGAGACGGGCGAGGGCGAGGTCGCGGCGCGCGGTGGCGACGCTGGCACGGACGTCCAGGGCGTTGCGGAGGGCGTCGAGGTAGTCGGTGTACCCGCCCACGCCGCCGGCGTAGCGGTCCGACTGGACCTCCAGGCTCGCCTCGGCCTCGGAGAGCTGACCCGAGATGGTCTCGAATCGCTCACGCTGGTCGCCGTACTGCCGCAGCGTCGCCTCGACCTCGCCGATCGCCGTGAGAACCGAGCGTCGGTAGGCGGCGACCCGCGCGGCATACTGGGCTTCCGCGACACTCACGTTGGCGCGGAGGCGTCCGCCCTGGAAAAGAGGCGCCGTGAGCCCGGCCGCGAGGTTGTTGAACCACTGGTCGAGGCGGAAGAGGTTGTCCGGCTCGCTCGCCTGGAGTCCCACGGTCCCGCTGAGGGTGATCCCGGGGAGGAGCTCGGCCTTCCGGGCGCCGACCCTGAGCCGGGCCGCCTCCAGGCGGCGGGCGGCCGCACGGACATCGGGCCGCTGCACGAGCACGTCCGCGGGGACGCCGGCCGGAGGTGGGGCCACGTCCAGTGCCTCGTCGGGGGGAGCCGCCCCGCCGAGCAGCTCGTCGAGCTCTCCGGGAAATCCTCCGGTGAGGAGGTCCAGCCGTCGACGAGCGTCCGCGAGCTGCGCGGTGAGCTGCGGCAACGACGTGGCTGCGGCGCGGAGCTGCCCACGGATCTGGTAGAGCTCGAAGGACGACACGAGCCCCTGGCCGTACCGTGTTTCCGCGAGTGCCGCACGTTCCTCGAGCACGTCCACGATCTCTTCGGTGTACTCGACCCGTCGGTCGAGGTCGAGCACTTCGTGGTATGCACGGATCGTCTCGGAGATGACCCCGATGCGGACGCCCCGGAAGTCGTCCGCGGTCGCGACGAGGTCGGCGAGCGCCGCGGCTCGATCTCTCCGGATCCGGCCCCACAGGTCGAGCTCGTACGACATGCTGAGCGAAACCGTGTAGTCCGTGAAGGCGAAGCGGTCCGGACGCGCCTGGGAGGTCGAGTCCGGCGCGGTCGTGGAGTCCGACGGCACCGAGTCGTTTCCTCCACCGAAGAGTCCCCCGACGATGCCGGCGTTGGCCGGCTGCTCGTTCCGGCTGGCGTTCCCCGACCCGTTCAGCGTCGGCAGGAGCCCGGCGGTGGCGACACCCAGACGGGCCTGCGCTTCCTCGACACGGGCGACGGCCTCCGCGATGTCGAGGTTCTCCGACAGCGCGATGTCGAGGAGCGAGTCGAGAACGGGATCGTCGAAGTCCCGCCACCACGCCTCGGCCCACCCGGTGTCGGCTCCGCGGAAGACCGCCTCCGTGTCGGGCGCCTCGGGCGCCTCGGTGACCGGATACACGGTCGGGAGGGAGTCGGTGGGTACCACGACATCGGCCCCGGGCGGGAGGCCGCAGGCTGCGACGAGCAGGCAGAGCGAGAACTGTGCGGCGGCGGTGCGCGCTCGCATGGACGATCCGAATGATGGTGAAACGCGTTAACTCGAACGTGCCAACACCGAGGGGACGGGAAAGTTCACCAAATCCGGTAGCGCACCAAGGGGGTGGCGCTGTCGGGGTGAACGCCGTTAACTGCCCGCGTCCAGGACGACCTCCGCCGCGAGACGACCCGACCGCAGCGCCCCCTCGATGGAGCCGTGCACACGATGGTCACCGGCCACCAGTACGCCGTCGATCTCGAGTGGGCCGTCGGACGGATCGAGCGATCCGGGCGGGTGGGCCGGGAGCGCGTGCGGAATGTGGTACGTGCGGAGGTGGCGCCAACGCTCCACCACGTCTTCACCGTACCACCCGGCCAGCTGTTCGCGCGCCGCGACGTCGAACGCGTCGGGCTCCGTCGCGGCGTCCCCCACGGCATTCACGGCGACGAGACTCCGCCCCGCGGGTGCGTAGCCGGGGGCGACATCGCTGAGGACCGCGAGATGATTGACCGGGCCGTGGCCCTCGCCGTTCAGCACCAGCAGCGGGTCCCCGACGGGGGACTCCGGCGCGTCGTAGTAGGCGGTCAGGCCGGGCTTCAGCGGCGGCGCCGGGACGCCGATGAGGGTCTCCGTCGCCGCGGCATCGACGGCGAGCACGACCCGGTCCGCCCGCACCACGGATCCGTCGTCCAGTGTGACGCCGTCGGCCCGAACGTCGGTGACCCGCCGGCCCGTATGGATTCTGCCCGCCAGATCCTTCGCGAGTACATCCGGGAGCTGCTGCATGCCGCCGGAGGGGAGCACCGCATCCCCTTCGGCGAAACACCGGAAGAGGAAGTGCAGGTACCGCGCGGAGGTACGCAGCTCCGACTCCAGAAGCACGCCGGCCAGGAAGGGTCGCAGGAACGACTGCACGAACCGGGGGCTGAACCCCCGTGCCTCGAACTCGTCCCGGATCGACCGGTCGGGCGTCGGCTCGGAAAGGTAGGGCGCGCGGCGCGCGTCGATTCTGAGGCGGACCACCCCGAGCTTGTCGGTCAGCGACCCGACGGGAGAGAACAGGCCCTTCACCGCGGCGACGGGGCGCCGCCAGGGATCGGCGAGCTCGTGGAATTCTCCGGCGAAGCGAACGCGGCTGCCGGGCGTGAAGGCCTGCAGGTCCAGCCGTGGGAGGATCTCCTGCCGCGTCAGCTCGGAGTACGCCGTGAGGAGGATCTGGAAGCCCCGGTCCAGGAGGAAGCCGTCGATACGGTCGGTCCGGACTCGGCCCCCGACCCCGTCCGATGCCTCGAGCACCGCCACGTCGGCCCCCGACCCGGCGAGAAGCCGGGCCGCCGAGAGACCCGCGAGGCCGGCACCCACCACGAGGACGTCGGTGGATTCGGGCAGCGGAACGCGGGTGGGCGACATGGGTGCTCCTATCGGGGGACGATTCACGCCTCCCGTGTACCACGACCCCTCCAGCGGGATCCGGACGATGCCCGTCGTTCGAAACGCCGGCCCGCCTTTCGACGTAGAATAGATGGGCGGGAAGAGGATCGAGTCGTCCGCCGATTCACCGCCCCGATCAACCTGAAGGGAGAGGCAACCATGCTCGAGCTGCTCGCTGCCGGCGTCGTCGGCTTCTGGGGACATCAGTCCACGAAGGATTTCGTGCGACGGCGTCTGCGTTTCACGAACTGGGTCGAGAACGGCGCCGTGATCGGCCTCGTCGGAGGCGCCGCCACGGGCATCGTCACGGCGACGCTCCTGCCGATTCTCCCGCTCATCGGTGTGGGGGCGGGGATCGCGATCGGTACGGGGGCCGGCATCGGCGTCGGCACCGGGATCGCACGTGGGTCCGCCCACGCCCGTCAGGGCTACCTGCCCGAGGAGTGACCCCCGGCCCGATAG
>DATFJS010000070.1:0-3128 GCA_035269045.1 Longimicrobiales bacterium
CGGGTCGAGCGGCCATTCGACGGTCCGGGCGACCGGCTCGTCCACACGGTCGCGATCGTCCTGCAGGCCCCGATTCTCGGCTTCATCGATCCGGACGCCGCCCCGATCATCGCCTTCGTGCTGCTGGTGGGTGGGGCGTTCGCGGTCCTGCAGAGGACGGGGGCGGTGGAGGCGTCCCTCCGACGGCTGGTGCACGCGTCGCGGGAATCGAGGCTGGTCGAGCTCCTGACGATCCCGATCTTCATGATGCTGTTCTCGTTCGGCGGCGCGGTCTTCGGGATGGCGGAGGAGACGATCCCCTTCATCCTGATCTTCGTGCCGCTGGCGCTGGCGCTGGGCTACGACTCCGTCACCGGCGTCGCCATCCCGATGCTCGGGGCGGCCGCGGGCTTCGCGGGAGCGTTCCTGAATCCGTTCACGGTGGGCGTGGCACAGGGCATCGCGACGGTCCCCCTCTTCTCGGGGGTCGGCTTCCGCGTCGGGGTGTGGCTGTCCGTCTCCGCGACGACGATCGCCTTCGTCATGTGGCATGCCTCCCGCGTCCGCGCGGTACCGCGGCGCAGCCCCACTTTCGAGATCGACGAGCGGAAGCGCCGTGACGGGCTCCACCTCGACGACGAGGGCGATGCAGGCCCGCTGACCGGACGCCAGAAGGCGGTGCTCGGCATCTTCTTCGCCGGCATCGCGGTGCTGGTGTGGGGCGTGCTCGTTCACGCGTGGTACATCGTCGAGATCGCCGCGCTGTTCGTGGCCCTCGGAATCGTGATGGGTGCCGTCGGAGGCCTCGGCGGGAACGACACCGCGGAGGCGTTCATGGAGGGCGCCCGCGACCTCGTCTCCACCGCGATCATCATCGGGCTCGCACGCGGGATCCTGATCGTGATGGAGGACGGACAGATCATCGACACCATCCTCCACACGCTGGCGTCCGGGCTGGAGGGGGCCGGCTCCATGGTCGCAGCCATGTCGATGTTCGGCGCCCAGACGCTCATCAACTTCTTCGTGCCGAGCGGGAGCGGGCAGGCGGCGCTCACCATGCCGCTCATGGCGCCCCTCTCGGACCTGGTGAACGTGTCGCGGCAGACGGCCGTGCTGGCCTTCCAGATGGGGGACGGCTTCACGAACATGATCATCCCCACCAACGCCGTGCTCATGGGGGCGCTGACCCTCGGCGGCGTGCCGTGGCAGAAGTGGGCACGCTGGATCCTGCCGCTCCAGCTCGCGCTGTTCGGGCTCGGGCTCGTGGCCATCGCGATCGCGGTGGGAAGCGGCTGGGGGGTGGGTGTGTCGTGAACGGCCACCATCGGTGCCCTCATGCAGGCACCAGGAGGCCGTCGGTCGGGACATGTACGCCGAGAATCCCGGTGGACCGAGGACGGACGAGGTGATCGCGTTCGACATCTCGACCGCGGATCGTGCGCTCGAGGCCGTCGACCACAGGGTGGCCTTCGACTTCAACTACGACCCGAGCCACCTCGCCTGCCCGGGCGTGGACGTGATCGCCTGCGTCCGACGCTTCTCCGACCGGATCCACCACGCCCACATGAAAGACGTGCGGTGGGCCGCTCAGCGTGGAGTTGGAGGACTCGGGGATGGAGCGCGAACATGGCGCGGAGGAGGCGCGTGCATACCTTCGCCGGATGGACTTTCCCCCCGCCGAAGGCGCCTTCGGCGACGACTGACGTACGACCCGAGGTACCGATGCCGATCTACGAATACGTTTGCGACGACTGCGGACACGACTTCGAACTCCTGGTCCGGGGCTCGGACACACCCACGTGCCCTGAATGCGAGAGTGCCGAACTCTCCAGACAGCTTTCGCTGCCGAAGGTGAAGTCCGCCAAGACGCGCCAGAAGGCGATGCGAGCCGCAAAGCAGCGGGACCGGAGGCAGGGCGAGAGCCAGATGCGCGAGCGCATCGAGTACGAGAGCAACCACGACTGACCGACCCGTGTGCCACGAGTCGCTTCGTACGGTGGAGGTGCCGGCGTGAATGACAGCCTTCCGCCTCGGCGCGGACGGCCGGTGGACGCTGGAAGAGCGCCGCGAACTGCGCTCCCGGATCGTGCTGCTTCGAACGCTTCAGGCGCTGGAGATTCGGAATCAGGCGAATCTGCGCGACGCCGCACAGTCCCTCCTCGACCATCTCGAGCGGTG
Organism: Longimicrobiales bacterium; assembly: GCA_035269045.1. Lineage (GTDB taxonomy): Bacteria > Gemmatimonadota > Gemmatimonadetes > Longimicrobiales > Gaopeijiaceae > Gaopeijia. The sequence goes on from DATFJS010000070.1 coordinate 2,158, forward strand.
AAGGCACCGGGCGGCTCCTCACGAGCCACCCGGTGCCCTCCTCCTACTCCGACCTCAGCGCCACCACCGGGTCCACGCGCGTCGCGCGGAGCGCCGGAAAGAAGCTCGCGGCGATCCCCGTCGTCAGCAGCAGCAGGAACACCGCCCCCAGCGTGACCGGGTCCCACGGCGTGACCCCGAAGAGGATGACGGTCAGCCCCTGACCCAGCAGGATCGCCAGCCCCACGCCGATCAGCGATCCGATCGCGACCTGCTTCAGACCCTGCTTCAGGATCATGGCCCGGACGCGGCCGGCGGCCGCACCGAGCGCCATCCGCACGCCGACCTCCTGAGTCCGTGCGGACACGCTGAAGGCCATCACGCCATAGAGTCCGACCGAACTCAGGAAGAGCGCCGCGAGTCCGAAGGCGACGAACAGCGCCCCGAACACGCGATAGAACCAGGTGTTTTCGTCGATGGCCTGCTGGACCGTCTGGGCCCAGTAGATCGGCGTGTCCGGATCGGCGGCGTACACCGCGTCCCGCACGTCCTGCGTGATCCGGAGCGGCTCCCCGTCCGTCCACGCGAGCATCGTTATGAAATTCGCGTCGAGCTGCGCGAGCGGCACGTAGACACCCGATCCGTCGTCGTTCTCGTTGTTGCCGATGCTCTGCATGTACATGTCGGGCACGATCCCCACGATCTCCCGCGCCACGGGATCGCCCTCGTCGTCGATGGCGGTGATCTGCGGGGTGATGAATCGCCCGAGCGCGTCCTCACCGGGGAACCGACTCTCCGCGAACGATTCGTTCACCACCACCACCGGGGCACCGCCCGCGTCGTCGAGCTCGCTGAGCCAGCGACCGCGGGCCGGCTCGAAGCCCATGGTTTCCATGTATCCCGGCGTCACCACGGCGTAGCGGGCCCACGGCACATCGCGATCCGCTTCGTACGTCTCCCCCGCCACCCGGACTCCGGTCTGGCCGAAGCCC
>DATFJS010000071.1:0-2399 GCA_035269045.1 Longimicrobiales bacterium
GGACCCGATCTGTTCGGTGATGGCACGCCGGATCGTCGCCAGAAGCCCTTCGTCGTCCATCTCCGGAAGGATGCGCCAGTCGAGCGCGACGGTGACCCGGTCCGGTACCACGTTCCGACTCTCGGGGAGCGCCTCGATGGAGGTCGGCACGAGCGTGGCGGGGCCGAGGAGAGCGTCGGCGGGCTGGTCGGCGGCCACTCGTTCCACGGCGGCGAGCACGGCCGGAACGAGTTCCAGCGCGTTCTGCGCCCGCCCCGGCGCCGAGGCGTGACCCGCACGGCCCTTCAGCACGATTTCCACCTCCGCGCGGCCGCGGTGCCCGACACAGATGTCACCGTGGGTCGCCTCGCCGATCAGGACGGCGTCGGGACGAACGCTCCCCGACGCCAGCAGACGATGCATGCCGAGCCCGCCCCGCTCCTCGTAGACGGTGTGGACCACCCACACGTCGCCCGGCGTGGACCCGGCCAGACTGGCGGCGCCGTGGGTCAGGAGTGCCAACGGCCCCTTGATGTCCATGGCGCCACGCCCGTGCAGACAACCGCCTTCCACAACGGCGTCGAAGGGCGGGTACTCCCACTCGTCCGCGTCACCCGCCGCCACGACGTCGAGGTGGGCGTTGACCATGACGCTCGGTGCGTCCGGATCCGCGCCGACGACACGCCCGATGGCGTTGCCGAACTCGTCGTGGTGGACGTCCCCGAGTCCGAGACGCCGATACTCGTCCAGAACCCGTCGGCACACGGCCTCCTCGTCGCCGGACAGGCCGGGAATGCGGATCAGGTCGCGCGCGAAGGCGAGGGCCGCGTCGAAGTCGGGGCCGGAGGTAGCGGAGTCGGGGGTCGTCGGAGGCATGAGCCAACCGAATATGCGAGCGGGCCCGGCGCCAGTACGGCACCGAGCCCGCTCGGATTGCTTCTCGTCTCACGCGCCGCCGAACCGGGCCGGCGCGCCCATCGGAACGGAAACGTCCTCTGGTCAGCCGATCAGCGCACGAACCGCCTCGATCACGTTCGATAGAACGGCCGGCTCCGCGTCGGCGTGCACCCGGACGAACCAGGGCGCGAGCACGAGCGCGACGACACTCATCAGCTTGATGAGGATGTTGAGCGACGGGCCGGAGGTGTCCTTGAACGGATCCCCCACGGTATCACCGACGACGGCGGCCTTGTGGGGCTCGGAGCCCTTTCCGCCGTGCGCGCCTCCCTCGATGTACTTCTTCGCGTTGTCCCAGGCGCCACCTGCGTTCGCCATGAAGAGCGCCATGAGCACGCCGGTCACCGTGGCGCCGGCGAGCAGTCCGCCGAGCGCCTCGACGCCCAGGAAGTACCCGACGAGAACCGGCGACCCGACCGCCACCAGTCCCGGCAGCACCATCTCACGGAGCGCCGCATCCGTAGAGATTTCGACGCAGCGCGCCGAGTCCGGCTTCGCGGTGCCCTCCATCAGACCCGGGATCTCCCGGAACTGACGACGCACCTCGTCCACCATGCCCGCGGCGGCACGGCCGACCGCGGTCATCGTGAGCGCTGCCACGAAGAAGGGCAGCATGCCCCCCAGGAACAGCCCGATGACCGTGTACGGGTTCACCAGATCGATACCCGACTGCTGGAGCCCGACCTTCGCGCTGTAGGCACTGAAGAGGGCCAGCGCGGTGAGCGCCGCGGACCCGATCGCGAAGCCCTTTCCGATCGCCGCCGTGGTGTTGCCGATGGCGTCGAGCGAGTCGGTGATCTTGCGCGTCTCCGGCCCGAGCCCGGCCATTTCGGAGATTCCGCCCGCGTTGTCGGCTACCGGACCGTAGGCGTCGACCGACATGGTCACACCCACCGTGGCCAGCATCCCGACGGCCGCGATGCCGATGCCGTACAGGCCGGCGAAGGAGTACGAGACTCCGATCGCGACACAGATCAGGAGCATCGGAATCGCAGTGGATTCCATCCCGACCGCCAGCCCGGAGATGATGTTCGTCGCCGAACCCGTCTCGGACGCCTCGGCGATCTTCTTCACCGGACCGGCCGCCGTGTAGTATTCGGTCACGAGACCGATGAAGATTCCGACGAGCGTACCCGCCAGGATGGCCGCCCACGGGCCGTAGACCGGGTACGCCAGGCCAGTGACGGTGTTGGTGATCTCGATGCCCATGTTCTGGACCACGAACCACATCACCGCCAGGAAGAGCGCAGCCGAGATGAACGTCACGTTCCGGAGCGCGTTCGCCGGATCGGAGCGCTCGAGCACCTTCATGAAGGCGATTCCGACCAGCGACGCCACGAGTCCGACCATCACCGTGATGATCGGGAGCGCGACCGCCGCGGCGGCCGAGGTGGCGACCGCACCGATCGCGATCGTGGCGACCACCGAGCCCACGTACGACTCGAAGATGTCGGCGCCCATGC
>DATFJS010000072.1:0-2008 GCA_035269045.1 Longimicrobiales bacterium
GCCGAGGGCCGATGAGCGTCTCGATGGTGGCGACCTGCTCGAGCGGCACGAGCGTGCCGTCGGGCGCATCGAGGAGGAGCGACCGGACGTCGGAGGGCCGCGCTCGCTCCTCCTCGGCGTAGCGTACCCAGATCGTGAAGCGGCGCTCTCCCTCGAACACCTGACCGGCCGGCGAGCCACCGATGGCGGTCCGAACCACATCCTGAGCCCGCTCGACGGGAATCCCATAGCGCGAGAGTGCCTGCCGATCGAGGCGGACACGGAGCTGGGGCTGTCCGGACACCTGATCGACCTGCACCTCCGACGCGCCCTCCACCTCGGAGAGCACCGCCGCGACCTCGTTCGCCCGGTCCAGAAGCACGTCGAGATCGTCGCCGAAGATCTTCACGGCGATCTGCGCCTTGATCCCGGTGAGGAGCTCGTCCACCGCCGCGGCGATGGGCTGGGTGAAGTTGAGCTGGACGCCGGGCACGTTGCCGACGCGCTCCTGCATGGCCGCCACGAGGTCCTCCCGCCCGGCCGCTGTCTCCCACTCTCGCGGGGGCTTCAGACCCACGAAGATCTCGGCGTTGTTGACAGGGTCGGCGTGCGCGCCCACCTCGCCCCGGCCGATCCTGCTCACGACCTCAGTCACCTCCGGAAACGTCAGCAGCTGTTCCTCGAGTCGCTGCACCGTGGCCGTGGACTCGGTGAGCGCGATCGACGGCGCCATCGTCGCGCGAACGAGGAGCGTTCCTTCGTTCAGGGTCGGGATGAACTCCGTGCCGAGGAAGGGGAATGTGGCCAGGCCGACGACCATCGCGCCGGCGGTGCCGACGATGACCGATCGCCGGTGGTCGAGTGCCCACGAGAGGAGCGGCCGGTATCGATCCTGCGCCCACCGGACCAGGCGCACCTGCTCGACGGGCTCATCGCCCGCGTCCGCCCCGCCCGGCGTCTCGTCGCCCTCCTCGCTGCGCCGACGCAGAAGGAACGACGCCAGCACGGGTGCCACCGTGAGTGAGAACACCAGCGACCCGAGCATCGCCAGCGCGATGGTGTAGGCCAGTGGCCGGAACATCGTCCCCTCGACGCCCCGGAGCGTGAACAGCGGAAGGAACACTGCAATCACGATAGCGATCGCGAAGAAGACCGGGCGCCCCACCTCCTTCGTGGCCCGCGCCACAAGGTGGATCGTAGGCTCGTCCGGATCCGGATCCTCCCGTAGCCATCGGAACACGTTCTCCACAACCACTATGGCCGCGTCCACCATCATCCCGATGGCGATCGCGAGACCCCCGAGTGACATGAGGTTCGCACTGATGCCGAACTGCAGCATCAGCAGGAAGGTGAGCAGGATGGAGAATGGCAGCGAGAGGGCCACAATGACCGACGATCGGAGGTTCCCCAGGAAGAGGGCGAGCACGATCAGGACCAGCAGGAGTCCCTGCCAGAGTGCCGTCGTAACGGTGCCGGTGGCGCGCTCCACCAGACTCGACTGCTCGTAGTAGGGTACGAGGCGGACACCCTCGGGAAGCGCCGTCCGGATCTGGTCCAGGCGGTCCGACACCCGATCGATCACCGTCGAGGTGTTGGTCCCCAGCAACTTCAAGACGAAGCCGACCACGACCTCCCCCTCGCCGTTCCGAGTCACCAGGCCACGACGGATCTCCGGCCCGATCTCCACCTCGGCCACGTCACCGATGTTCACGGGTGTGCCCGAGCGAGTGGCGATCGTCACGGCCCGGAGATCGTCGAGGTTTTCGGCCAGGCCGACCGAGCGGACGATGTACTCTTCCCGCGCGACTTCCAGGTAGCTGGCGCCGACGTTGAGGTTGTTGCGATCCACGGCCTGCGTCACGTCGTGGATCGTGAGGTCGTACTGGCGGAGCCGGTCGGGGTCGACGACGACCTGATACTGCTTCACGTGGCCGCCGATCGAGAGCACTTCGGTCACGCCCCGCACCGTCTGGAGGTTCCGCTTCACGATCCAGTCCTGGATCGTTCGGAGCTCCTCCAGCGAGTACGT
>DATFJS010000073.1:0-5252 GCA_035269045.1 Longimicrobiales bacterium
GATTCGCGGATCTGGCGCTGGAGGTCCGCCGACTGGGCCGAGGCGGGGGCGGCGAGGACGCCCGCGAGCACCACGAGCAGAAGGGAGGTGGCCAGGCGGGGCGTCGTCATGCGACCTCCCGGAGGTGCCTCCGGACCGCGAGGCTGCTCGCGAGCATGCCGAAGACGATCCCGATACCGAGTCCCGCCCCGATCCACGCCCCGGGGATCCACTCGATCTCGAAGATGAGGCTGGAGACCGCCCGCCAGGTCGCCCAGGTGAGACCCACGGCGGCCACGGCTCCGAGAGCACCGGCGATCGCGCCCTCGAGGACGAAGGGACGCCGGATGAATCCGTCCTTCGCCCCGACCAGGCGCATCACGTAGATCTCCTCCCTGCGGGCGAAGATCGCGATCCGGAGCGCCGTTCCGATGATGAGAGCGGCGACGGCCGCGAAGGCCGCTCCGAGCACCCCGGCCGCGACACCGGCGATCCGACGCAGGCTGAACAGCTTCTCGACCCACTCGCGGCCGTACCTCACGTCCTCGACGAAGGGGTAGGCGGCCGCGAGTTCGCTGATCATCTCGACCGTCTCCTCGTTCCGGTAGCCCTCCGCCAGCTCCAGTTCGAGCGAGGCGGGGAGCGGATTCACCGCGAGGTCGCTGAACACGTCCTCGAACTCGGGCAGTTCCGTACGGGCGTTCTCGAGCGCCTGCGCCTTCGAGACGTAGATGGCGGTCCGTACCTCGGGGACCGAACGGAGCTCGTCCAGCGCCGCATCGACCTCGGCGGTGGTCGCGCCCTCCCGGAGGTACGCGATGACCTCCACCCGCTCCTCGACGATGTCCAGCGTCGTCTGGAGGTTGTGCGTGACGAGACCGAACAGCCCGAGCACGAACAGGGCGAGCCCGACCATGCCGGCGGCCAGCCCCGTGAGGACCGGCGCGCGTCGGAAGGCGGCGAAGGCTTCGCGGACCGCGTACATCAGTCGGTGGCTCCTTCGGTGGTCGCGGCGGAGTCGTAGACGAGTCGGCCCTGATCCAGCTCCAGTACGCGGGCGGAACCCTCGCCTCGCACGAGTTCGAGGTCGTGGGTCGCCATGATCACGGCCATCCCCATCGCGTTCAGCTCGCGGAAGAGGTCCATGATCCCCCGGGTGGCCCGTTCGTCGAGGTTGCCCGTCGGCTCGTCGGCCAGCAGCACCTCGGGCTGGTTCGCGAGCGCCCGTGCGATGGCCACCCGCTGCTGTTCGCCCCCGGAAAGTTCGTTCACGCTCGCGCCCGCCTTCGCACCCAGCCCGACCTGCGACAGCAGTCGCTGCGCACGGGGGGTGATGGTGTCGGACGGGGTCCCGGTGACCTCGAGCGCGAAGGCGACGTTCTCCTGGGCGGTCCGGCCCGGCAGCAGCCGGAAGTCCTGGAAAACGATGCCGACCCGCCGTCGGACCTTCCAGACGTCGCGCTTGGTGGTGCGGGCGGAGGTGAATCCGGCGACACGGATCTCGCCCCGGGTCGGACGGTCCGCGAAGTGCAGAAGCCTGAGCGTCGTGCTCTTTCCCGAACCGGAGTGACCGGTGAGAAAGACGAACTCGCCCTTCCGGACCCGGAAGTCGACGTCCCGGAGCGCGGCACCGCGCCGCGGATACTCCTTGGTGACGGAATCGAAGTGGATCACGCTGGAAGGGTAGAGAGGTGGTGGAAGGGTGTCAAAGGTGGTTCCGCGCCACGCGACTGCGGGCGAGACGCACCGCCAGGCGGAGCGCCTCGAGCATCGACGACGCATCGATGGTGTCGGTGCCGACCCGATCGAACGCCGTTCCGTGATCGGGCGAGGTGCGGGGGAAGGGTAACCCGAGGGTCACGTTCACGCCCGCCCCGAAGCTTACCGTCTTGAACGCGGCCATGCCCACATCGTGGTAGGGGGCCACCACGGCGTCGAACTCGCCGGCGAGTGCGCGGGAGAAGACAGTGTCGGCGGGGATGGGCCCGGTGACCTCGAGGTCGTCCAGAGCGGCGAGTGCAGGTGCATACACGCGGGCCTCCTCGTCCCCGAACATCCCGGCGTCGGAGGCGTGCGGGTTGAGTGCGCACAGGCCGATCCGCGGGGTGTCGATTCCGAACCGCGTCCGGAGCTCTCGTTCGAGAAGCCGGGTCTGCGCCACCAGCAGGTCGGAGGTCACGCGGCCGGGCACATCGCGCAGCGGCAGGTGTGTCGTGGCGAGCAGGACGCGGAGCGCCCCGCCCAGACGTGTGCGCTCCGCCGACATCAGCATGCCCACCTCGGGAACGCCGGTGAGCCGCATCAGCAGCTCCGTGTGTCCCGGCTCGGTCCATCCGCCGGCCCGCAGTGCCGGCTTGTGGATCGGCGCGGTGACCAGCGCGTCGCCTTCGCCGGCGAGGGCGGCGCGGACGGCGGCTTCGATGGCCTCGCCGGCTACCGTACCGGCCGAACGCTCCGACCCGTCGTAGGTGACCGAGGAGACGGGGAGGTCGTCGGGGACGACGCCGCGCGGGTCGGCCCCGAAGAGGCGCACCTCCACGTCGGGGGTCTCCTGGCGGAGCATCCGAAGCGCCGTGGCCGTGACCTCCGGCCCGACACCTCGCGGATCACCGAGGGTGACGAGTAGCCGGGGGGTCACGTCAGAACCGGATCTCGACGTGCGTGCTCTCGCGGAGCTGGGTGAAGAGACGCTCGATCCTCTTCTGCTGTTCCAGGAACTGCCGTACCTGGGGTCGGGCCTCTTCGAAGGTCAGTTCGCCGGGGGGCGTGATCTCGTCCACGTACACGAGCGCCCAGAGCTGTCCCAGCCCCGGGTACGTCGTGAGGAAGGGGTCGGTGACCTCGCCCTCGCCCGTGTTGAGGATCGGCGCCGTGTAGCCCGGCGGAAGCGACTGGTTGATCTGCTGACGGGTGGCCTCGAACTCGGTCGGAATCGGCGTGGCGCGCTGGGCCTGCTCGCTGTCCCACTCTTCCGCGATGGCCCGGGCGTCCGCGCCCGATCGGATCTCGCGCACGAGACTGTCCGCCAGCGCCTCGGCACGGTCGAGGTCGGCGGGCGTGGTCTCCGGCGTGATCAGGATGTGCCGGGCGTTGACCTCACCCGGGCGGACCCGCTCCACCTTGATCACGTGCCATCCGAACTGGGACCGGACGGGCGCGGATACTTCACCGCGGCCGAGCGTGAAGGCGACGTCCTCGAACTCACGGACCATCGCGCCGCGCCGGAACCAGCCCAGCGATCCGCCCTCGCTGGCCGACCCGTCGTCGGAGCTCTCGCGGGCGAGGGCCGCGAAGTCGGCGTCCTCCTCCAGCGCGAGGCTGTACAGCGAGTCCGCCGTGACTCGCGCGGCCTCCCACGCCTCCTCGGAGGGCCGGGCCTCGAGCCGAACCTGGATGAGGTTGAGGCGCTCCGGGAGCGTGCCGAGGGCGGTCCGCTGCTGACCGAACACCTCGCGCATCTCCTGTTCGGAGACGACCACCGGCCGGCCCTGGCGGATGTTCCGCTGCAGATACGCCTGCTGGATCATGCCCTGGCGGAAGGTGGTTCGAACCGTCTCACGGTACTCCTCCAGGCTCAGCCCCTGTTGCTCCAGGGCGGCCTCGAAGGCCTCCTCCGTACCGAACCGCCCCCGGATCGCGTCGATGCGGGCCTCGGTCGAGTCGTTCACCAGTTCCGGGTCGAGGGCGGGACTCGCCATGAGCGCCGAGTCCTTCTGCGCGGCCTGGAGGATGAGCTGGAGATTCACCAGCTCGTCGAGCACGGCCCGAGCGGCGGCACGGAGGGAGTCGGGGTCCGACGGGAAGGTCTGGCCCTGCGCGGCCTGGGTCTCGATCTCCGAGCGAACCTGCGTGAGGAGGATGACCGAGTCGCCGACCACCGCCACGACGCGGTCCACGAGCTCGGGATCCTCTCCGGGCAGCGCGGGCTGCTGGGCCTGCGCCGGAGCGGACGCGAGAACGAGGAGAACCGTCGAGAGCGCGAGTCCGAGTACTGCGTTGATCTTCATGTCGAAGTGGTACGGGGGGTGCCTCACCTCGGTTCCTCCATGGCGGTGTCCGCGGCGATGCCGGAATCGGTCGTCGGCGGGACCGAGTCGGCGGGCTGGACCGGCGTGAAGCCCGGTCCGCGGATCTCGTCGATCCGGGTCACCACGGCGCGGACGCCGACCTCGCTCACGCCGCTGCGGTACTGTTCGCGGAGCACGTATGCGATCGGACCGAGGGGCACGATCTCGCGCTGGCCCGACACGATGCCGCCCACGATCGCCCGCACCGCGCGGGTCACCCCGTCGGGTCGGTCGTCGCTACGGTCGACTTCGACCAGGCCGAGCTGGCGACCCGTCTCGACGAACCGGCGGCGTGCCAGTTCGGTGATGGAGTCGCGACGCGCCTCGGTGGGCTCGAGGCCGCGGGTGCGCGCCTCCTCGACGAGGAGTTCACGCTGCACGAGGGTCGTCACGACCTGTTCCTCGAGGACCTCGTCCGGCGCTTCCTGCACCTGAGCGAGGTACTGGACGTCGCGAGTGAGGAAGAACTCCCGGACCTCGCCGAGCGTCACCTCTCCACCCGAATACCGTGCCACGACCCGGTCGGCCGTTCGCCCGGTGAACTCCATCCGGGGATCGCCCGCGACCTGCCGCAGCAGTTCGGCCGCGTTCTCCTGCGGCTCGACGGCGGCGGAGTCCTGGAGCCCCGCGATGAAGGTCGATTCCGCGACCTGGAAGCGACGGCTCTGGACCTGGAGACGGAAGCCCTCGGCGACCGAATCGAACGCCGGGGCGTCGAGTTCCTGCAGTTGCACCACGTGATAGCCGAAGGGCGACTCGACGACGGGGCCGATCTCGCCGACCTCGAGCGCGAAGATCGCCTCGTCGAGCGGGCGGACGAGCTGCCCGCGACCGAAGCTGCCGAGGGATCCGCCCTGCCGGCCGCTGCCGCGGTCGGCGGAGAACTGGCGCGCGATCTCCGCGAAGTCCTCGCCGCCGAGAATCCGCTCGCGCAGCGTCTCGGCGCGGGCTCGGACCGAATCCCGCTGCGCCGGGGTGGCCTGCTCCGGGACGGCCAGGAGCACGTGGCGTGCCCGTGCGGTCACACCCGGGGCCTCCCGGGCGAACAGCTCCCGCAGCGCGGCGTCCGTGATGGCCGTATCGGGATCCACGGCCTGATCACGCAGCGCCAGGATCATCTCCTGCTCGATCTGGGGCTCGACCAGCGGCGTGAAGTCGATGTGCGCGAGCGTGGTGTCCTCCCCGAAGGCGTGGGCGAGGAGCGTG
>DATFJS010000074.1:0-2954 GCA_035269045.1 Longimicrobiales bacterium
CGCGGTGCACTCCAGGTGCGTCGCTCCAGCGGATGGGTGGTGCGTCATGCGCTCGCCTCTCCGATCGAATCCGATGCGTTCCGGGCCGGCCCCATCAGCCGAGCCCCAGCTGCAATCAGCGCCACGAACAGAATCACCGCAAGCGGGTGCGGCGCCTCCGCCCCGGTCGGGTCCATGCCCTGCACGGCCGGAGCGTCCTCCATCGTGGTGAGCAGCATCGCGGCCAGGATCAGGAACCCGTTGTTGAGCAGGTGCATCCAGATTCCGACCCACAGGGATCGCGTCCGCCATACCGCCCATGCGATGAAGCCGCCCGAGACCGCCGCGGGGAGGACGCGGAAGGCGCTGCCCGGCATCCAGTGGATGGCGCCGAACAGCAGCGCGTTGAGGCCGATCGCCAGTGCGGCGGGCCAGCGATGCCAGCTCTGCAGCACGACACCGCGAAACACGAGCTCCTCGCACACGGCGGGGGTCAGCGCGACCGCGGTCAGGATGGTGAGGAATTCGAGGGGTCCCGACGGGCGGAGAGCCTCGTTCAGCGCCTCCACCAGTTCGACGGGAATCTCGACCCAGAAACTCTGAAGCCATGCGACGACGGAGTTCAGGCCGAGTGCACCGAACATCACCAGACCGGCACCGGTGAGTACGCGGCTCTCGACCGGTCGGAGAGCCAGCGACCGCGCCGGATCGAACCCGCCGAGCTGCAGCGCGACGACGATCGGCAGGGCGAGGAACAGCCACTGCGCCATGCCCACGCCCGGAATCCCGAGCGGGGCGAGCAGGACGCGGCCGGCGAAGAACAGAAGCAGGGCTCCGACCCCGATGAGCGTTCCCGCCCAGGCATTCGGTCGAAGGGGATCGGTCTGCGTCACGTGGTCTTTTGCTCGCGCGGGGTCGGGGGTGTGCACGGATCCGAAGCTCTCCACTCGGGCCCGTCCGGGCAACGACTTCGGTCACCCGCTCGGATGCGCCGGCGAATCCCGATCCGCCCGCCTATCTTGTTCCGGGTGAACGCGACTCGTGCCGGATCTCCGACACCCGCGGGAGCAACCCTCCGTAGGGACATGCGCATCACACCGGCAAACCACGATCTCGAGGGGAGGCGACGAGGGGTGAGTGAAGCGCAGATCATTCGACGGGCCAGCGCCGGGGACGCCCAGGCGGTGCGCCAGCTGTACGAGCGATACGCGCCGCGCGTCTATGCGGTGGTTCGACGTATCGCGGGGTGCGACGACCTCGCCCAGGACTACGCACAGGAAGCGTGGATTCGAGCCATACGGGCACTCCCCACCTTTCGGGGCGATGCCCGCTTCTCGACGTGGCTCCACCGGATCGCGGTGAACTCCGCCCTCCAGGCCCTCCGGAAGTCGAAGACCCGCCGAACGCGTCAGGCGCCGATGCCCGACGCGGTGCCGGTCGGTCCGCGGCTCCGCGACAGCCTTCTGGAGTCCCGGCTGGAGGCGGCGCTCGACCGGCTGCCGGACGGCCAGCGTGAGGTCCTGATCCTCCACGATGTCGAGGGTTACACCCACGAGGAGATCGGCGACACGCTCGGCGTGACTTCGGGCACCTCCAAGTCCCAGCTCTTCAAGGCGCGCGCGAAGATGCGCGGGATGCTGGACGGTCTGAACGAGAACATCGAGGAAAGGGAAGCATGGAACGGCATCTGACACCCGAGGCGCTCGCGCGCCTCGTCGACGAAGCGGCCACTCGGGAGGAGCACGCCCATCTCGCCGAGTGCGAGGACTGCGTTCGGCGGCTCGGGGTGCTCCGCGATCAGACGGCCGCCCTCGGCCGCCTGCCGGACGTCCGACCGCCCCGAGGCGACTGGGCGGTGCTCGAGGCTCGGTTGGCCAGCGAAGGCCTCGTCCGGCCCGAACCCAACCTGTTCCAGCGCATGGCGTCGACCCCGGGATGGATGCGGGCCGCGGCGGCACTCGTCCTGTTCATTGGAGGGATCGGCGTGGGTACCGGTCTCGACCGCAGCGGTCCCGCCGTCGCGACCAACGCTCCGCGCTCCTCGGGCGACGTCTCCGTGGCGTCGCTCGAGTCGGCCACGGCCGGTACGGCCGAAGAGGCGGCGGCGCTGGTGCGTCTGAAGGAACGGGAATATCGCGACGCACTGGTCCAGTACGCCCAACTGTCGGAGGGAGAGGGCACGATTCCCAACCCCGAGGCCCGGATGGCGTCGCTCGACTACGCCATCGTTTCGCTGCAGGCGGGCCTGCAGGAGGCGCCGGCGGACCCGGTTCTCAACGGCTTCCTCGCATCGATGCTCGCGGAGCGGGACCACACGCTCCGGCAGATCTCGAACACGACGGAGTACTTCTGAGGTGAACGTTCGACGGTGGTCGCTCGCCGCGGCCGTGACACTGCTCGGCGTGGGGGCTTTCGGGAGTCCGGGAGGGCTCGCCGCTCACGCGCCGCAGGAAGACGTTCTCCTCGGCCGCGTGGAAGTCCGTGAGGCGCCGTCCGCGTGGCTCGGGGTGAAGTTCCAGAACGTCGTGGCGGGCGACAGCGCCCGCGTCGTCCTGGCGTCGATCTACCCGGGCAGTCCCGCTGCGCGCGCGGGACTCGAGTCGGGCGATCGTCTCCTGCGGGTCAACGGGAAAGCCGCGACCGTGAGCCTCATGTCGTCCCTGGGTTCCCGGATGGAAGCCGGCGACCCCTTCACGTTCAGCGTCCTGCGGGACGGGGGCGTGCTCGAGGTCTCTCTCGTGGCCGAGCCGCGCCCCGAGACGGGCGACATCATCGTCACCCGCGTGCAGACCCAGCTGGACACGCTCCGGAAGCTCATCGGCGTGAGCCTCGACTCGCTGCAACGCTCGGGTCTGGTGGGCCTCCCCACCCTCGAGGTGCGCCGCGTGGACGGCGGCGATGGGGCGGTGACGCTGGTGGTTTCGACCGGCTCCGGTGCCGTCACGCTTTCGGGGGGCATCCTCGCCGGCATCGAC
>DATFJS010000075.1:0-16124 GCA_035269045.1 Longimicrobiales bacterium
TGTCGGTATACCGCGCCAGTACCGAGAATCGCCCGCTCTCGCCCGACTGGAATCAGGTCCGCGGCTACTGGAATCTCACTGTCCCGATCGGCGACGATCCCGGGCTCGAGGGGGCACGACGATGAATCCTCGCATTCTCCGCTCCGGATGGGGCGTCGCGCTCGCGCTTCTCGGGCTGATTTTCGTGAGCGTGGGTGGCCAGCGGACCGCGTCGGAGCCGTCCGCCTCTCCAGACGCCGCACCTCGCGCCGCCGCGACGGGAGCGGCCGCGCCCCTCACGCACGCGCGCCTCCGGGCCACCCGAGCCGTCGACGAATTCACCCACGAGGACCACGACGGTCTCTTCCCGCTCTGTACCGGCTGTCATATCGGTGCGGAGACCGGGTCGCTCGACGATCTGTACCCCGAGCCTGCGTCCTGCGTAACCTGCCACGACGGCGAGACCGAGGAGCGGGTCGTGTGGGAGGGGCCATCCCGGCTCGAGACGAATCTCGACTTCGACCACGGCGAACACATCGACGAGGTGGTCGCGGAGGGCGACGCTCCGCTGACGTGCGCCGACTGTCACGGTGATCCCGAGCCTGCGGTTCTCGCCGAACCCCGGGTCGAAGCGGCGGAGTGTCTCACCTGCCACGAAAAGCCGTCGGACGACACCGGCCACTATGTCGAGGCCGACTGCACGCTCTGTCACGTCGCTGCGGCCTCGTCCACGCTGGGCGCGTCCCGGATCGCCGAGCTTCCGACGCCGCCCGATCACGAGATCGACGCGGACGACAGCTTCGTCGCGGCCGTGCATGGGGAGAAGGCGGAAGCTCGGGCTCAGGAGCGGTGCGTGACCTGCCACGTCCAGGATCAGTGCGCCGACTGTCACGTCAACGCCACGCGCGTGGACGAGATCCTGTCCCTGCCCGGCGAGCCCGGCGGCGTGGCCTTCCCCCCGCTGGACGCCCGCTACCCGACCCCGTCCAGCCACGAAGCGACGCGGTTCGCCTGGTACCACACGGGCATCGCCGAGGAGGACGGCGCGAACTGCGCGACATGTCACACCTCCGATTCGTGCCGGAGCTGCCACATCGAGCCCGTCCCGGTACCCGTCGCCGCGCTCGTGACCCGCGACACCGTCACGGTCACGGCCCCGGGTGCGGAGTTGATCGCGGAGGCGCCCCAATCCCACGAAAGCGTGTTCTTCATGGAGCGCCACGGAACGGTCGCCTCCACCGAAGAGAGCTCCTGCGCGACGTGCCACGAACCGGAGAGCTTCTGCGGGTCGTGCCACGAGAAGCAGACCGAGGGCGGCAGCTCGTACCACACCCCGAACTACCTGCTCGGCCACGCGGCCGAGGCGGCCAATGCGGTGACCGAGTGCTCGACCTGCCACAACCCCGTGGCCTTCTGCCGCACGTGTCATGCCGAAGCCGGCCTGCAGAGCGCCGGCCGACTGGGACCCGGATACCACGACGCCGAACCGCTCTGGCTGCTGCGTCACCCGCAGGCGGCGCGGCAGCAGCTCGAGACGTGCGCATCGTGTCACACGCAGCGCGACTGCCTCCAGTGCCACTCGCAGCTCGGTGCCTTCCAGATCAGTCCCCACGGCCCGGGGTTCGACGCCCGCGCCGCGTACGAGCGGAACCCCGTCGTGTGTCGGGCGTGTCACCTCAACGATCCGTTCGGAGGGGGTGGGCGATGAGACGCTTGTTCCCGGTCGTGGCGGCGGTGATGGTGGTGCTCGGATGTGGCGAGGGCGAGTCGGAGACGCGTCCGGTCGTGGCGGAGGTACCGCGCCAGGACCGTGTCTCGATCCGCCCGCCCGCATTGGCACCCGAGATCCGAGCCCTCGTGGATGCGGGCAACACCGCATTCGAAGGGGGCGACTATACGGCTGCACTTTCGAGCTTCGAGGAGGCGATCGCGGCGGATTCGACGTCCGCACCCGCCTGGTTCGGCGCCTACATGACGTGGGCGGAGACGGGCGATACCGAGCGGGCCGCCGCGGCACGGGCACGCCTCACCGCGTTGGCGCGACCCGCCTTTGGGGACCCGCACGCGGGGGACCCGGCGGGCGGAGACGAAATGGTGGACGAGACGTCAGAGCTGGAGGGAGGGACATGAGCGCCACCGAGACGATGGATCGAGGCGGACTCGACCGCACGGGCCGGGACCTCAGACGGGAACTGGGATTCCCCGGGCGCGTCGCGGTCTCGTGGGCCATGGCGTCCGGCATCCTGTCCGGCGGGGTGCTGCTGGCGGTTCTCACACTCCTCGACGAAGCGAGCGCTTTCGGGCTCTTTCTCACGAGCACCGCCCTCTTCCTCGGCGGAGCCCTGTTCGGCTTCGTGCACGGCGCGGTTCTCGGGTGGATGGGTCGGGACGAGTCGATGGACGGGGCTGAGGCGCGACACAGCATCGGCCTCGGCCTCATGTACGTCATCCCGGGCCTGGGTCTCGCGTGGGTGACCTCGTCGCTGATCTCCCAGACCGTCGCCGCGCGATTCACCGGGAATGTCCTCTCCCTCGTGGGGGTCTACGTGGCGTGGGCGGTCGGTGCGGTGATCTGTCTCTGGGCGCTGCGCACCGGCGTCACCGCGCTCCGAAACGGATTCCGGCGCTGGGAGGACACCGTGGTGGGAACCACGCTCGTCCTTCTCACGTTCGTGGCGCTCCTCGGGCTCTTCCTCATCGACCTGCCGGAGCTGTGGGGCACACAACTTCGCGTCGGGACGGTGGGCGCGGTCCTGCTGGCCGGTTTCGCCACGACGTGGCTCAGTGGACCGGCGGTGACCCTGCCGCTCGTGCTTTCCCGTCGTCTGCCGGAGCCCAGGATCCTCTCGGTCCCGTTCCCGACCGGCGGACGCCTGCTTTCGGGCGTGGGGATCGCCGCCGTGGTCGGCGCGGCGCTGGCCGGAGCCGCACTCTGGCTGGCCCCTTCGCTGCAGACGGCGCCCGGGGTGGACATCGGGATGGACGCCGGCGTGGTCGCGCTGCTCGCCGCGGCCCGGGCCCTCGTGGACGAGCTGGTATTCCGGCTCTTCATCGTGACCTGCCTCGTCTGGGCATTCCGACGCTGGCACCCGCTGCACCCGGAGGAGGCGACGACCGCCGGAGTCCTCGTGGCTGTGCTGGCCCAGATCCTCGTCTACATGCCCGCGTATCTGGCCCAGGGACTTCCCGGGGCCGGTGCCCTGCTCCAGCAGATCACCTGGCTGACCGCCGCCCCGGCGGTGGCGATGGGGCTCCTGTTCGTGTGGCGCGGTCTCCCTGCCGCGCTGGTCGGAGCCTTCGTGTTCAGGCTCGTCGTGGGAGTCGCCGGCGGATGATCCCCCTCGTCCCGCGTCTCGGCCCGTCGACGTCCCTCCTGTGGGTGGTGGCGCTGGCGTGCGCACTGATGGGATCGGCGACGCCGGCCCTGGCGCAGGCCACCGGCGACGACGCCTGTCTCACCTGCCACGCGGAGCCCGAATTCCTCCGAAGCCAGGCGACGACGGCCGCGGAGGCGCGACGCCTGCACGTGCCTCCGGGACCGCTCCGCAGTTCGACGCACGGCGACATGACCTGCTCGGAGTGCCACACGAGCTTCGCGCGCTTTCCGCACCCGGACGCGGCGGAGACGATCACGTGCGCCACCTCGTCGTGCCACACCGCGGATCCACATCCCGACTGGGAGACGTCGGTCCACGCGCGTGTCCAGGAAGACGACAGCCTCGTGGCGGCGGATTGCGCCAGTTGTCACGGCGTGCACGACGCGGCCTCGCTGGAAGAACTTCAGGTGGAGGGAGGCCCGGCACAGCAGCGCATGAACGCGCAGTGCGTGTCCTGCCATCTCGAGCAGGCGTATTCGACGGACGATCCGCACGCCGACTCGACCTCCTGTGCGGGCTGCCACGCGCCGCACGAGATGCAGGAAGCCGGCACGGCGGGCTCGTGGGTCGCTCCGAACCGACAGCTGGAGACCTGCGGCGCGTGCCACGAGGCCGCCGCGGACTCGTCCCGGGTGGACATCCACGGGATGGCCCTCCGCGAGCAGGGTCGGATCGAGCTCGTGGCGTGGCCACCGGAGGAGGCGGACTCGCACGCTCCGACCTGCAGCGATTGCCACGGGGCACATCCGATGCCCGGCACCGCGAACGAGGGCTTCCAGGAGCGCATGATCGGGCAGTGCGCGACGTGTCATACGCACGCCGCGGAGACCTACTACGACACCTATCACGGGAAGGCGACCCGGCTCGGTTCCGGCGTCACGGCCACCTGCGCGCAGTGCCACGGTGCGCACGGCGTGCTGCCGCCCGATTCGGCCTCCTCGTACGTCCACGCGGACAACCTCGTCGACACATGCGGGGAGTGCCACGAACAGGCGCGCCCGGCCTTCGTCCTGTACGATTCACACCCCGATACTCACGACCGGGAAGGAAACCCGGTGCTCTACTGGTCCCTGACCTTCATGCACGCGCTTCTCATAGGCACCCTCGGCGTCTTCGGACTCCACACCATTCTCTGGTGGATCCGCATCTGGATCGACTCGCGCCGGGCCGGTGCCCACGGAGGCGGCCATGGCTGACGGACCGTCGAGCGACGGACAGGTTCGCTACGGCGAGACCAGCGCCCTCCCGGCCCCTCCGGGGCTCGCGGGTGCGCGGGATGCCGACGACGGGACCCCGATGGATGCGGCCCAGCGCGGCAAAGGGCCGTTCATCTGGCGCTTCCTGACCTGGCATCGCGTCGCGCACGGCATCGTCGTGCTGACGTTCTACACCCTCGTCCTGACCGGGCTGCCGCTCCGATTCTCGTGCGCGCCGTTCTCCGCCGGGCTCATCTCGCTCTTCGGTGGCGTACGAGGCGCCGGCATCATTCACCGGATCGCGGCCGTGGGCATGGTCAGCCTCGCGGTCGTGTACGTCGCCTACCTCGCGGTCCGGGTATGGAAGGCACGAGATACGCCGCAGCGGTGGCGGTGGGGCTCGGACAACGTGATCCCGCACCCGCGCGATTTGGTCGACTTCCTGAAGCAGTGGAAATACTTCTTCACCGGTCGGGACCGCCCGAAGTTCGGTCGGTACAGCTACCTCGAGAAGCTCGACTTCTTCGGCGCCGTATGGGGCTTCGTCATCATCATCGCGTCCGGCATGATGCTGTCGTTCCCTGAGTTCTTCGGTGCGTTCATGCCCGGGTGGCTCTTCAACGTGGCGACCATCTTCCACGGTGAGGAGGCACTTCTCGCCACCTGCTTCCTGTTCATCGTGCACTTCTTCAACGTGCACGTCCGGCCGGACAAGTGGCCCCTCGACGCGGTGATGTTCCACGGCCGGGCGACCGTCGACTATCTCGAGGAGGAGCACCCCGAGATGATGTCGCAGGTGGAGCCGAACCTGCAGAAGCCGGTCAGCCGCACCCCGGTCGTCGACCACCCGGCACCCCCACCGACCCGCTCGCAGAGTCTGGTTGCGGCCACCTTCGGCTTCATCCTGCTCGGCCTCGGCTTCGCCATCCTCGGAATGATCCTGTGGGCCTTCATCTTCTGCTGATCGGGCTGCTCCTGGCCCTGGCGGGCTGTGGAGCCGAAACCGCCGAGTCGACGGCACCGGAGGGTGACGTGTTGGCCGCGATTGCGACGGCCGGTGTGCCGTCGCCGAGCTTCGCCTCGGTCGCGGACGTGCAGGAGGCGTCCTCGATGGAGCAGGGACACGCCGAGCTGGCGTGCGCGTCCTGTCACGACGGTGAACTCCCGCCCGATCGCGACGTACCGGTCGCGACGACATCGGGCTGTCTCGCGTCCGGCTGCCACACCGACGGTGGCCCGCCGCGGGTCCAGGTGAACGCCACGACCACGCTGCCCATGCACGCGAACCATCCCGGTCTGGGTGGGCAGACGCGGATGGAGTGCGCGCAGTGCCACACGCATCCCTCCGGCACCGCTCCACTGCGAGCGGACATCAACGGGTGCGGGCTGTGTCATGTCGACCAGCTCGACGCCGACCCGGCCGGCGAGTGCACGACGTGCCACGTCACCCCGCAGCAGCGACCGCTCACGTCACAGGCGCTCGCGGTACCGCATTCCGACGTGCCGTGGATCGAGGGCGGGTGCGTCCGCTGTCATTTCTCCGTCGCACCCGAACCCGAGATGATCTTCGTCGCGACGGGGTGCACCTCCTGCCACGCGGACGACGGGGACGCGGCGCTGGCCTGGCTGGCCGACCCCGTTACCGGTGACCTCCCGACCGACTCCATCCACGCCGGACACACCCGCGTGACCTGCAGTTCGTGTCACGTGACTCCGTCCCACCGCATCGAGGGGATGAGCAGCGCAGTGGGGCTGGTGTGCGCGGACTGTCATGCGGTGAGCCACGAACTCGAGTCGCGTGAGATCGCGGCCGGCGTGTGCGTCACGTGCCACACGGACACCCATCAGGCCCAGCAGGGCATGGTGCTCGGTCTGGTGCCGTGGCAGTCCGAAGAGATCCGGCCCTCCGTGAAGTTCGCCGCGGGAATCACCTGCCGCGGGTGCCATGGTGTGGCGGAGGTCGATTTCGAACACCCCGACACGGCGCTCTCCGGTGACCCCGACCGGTGCGTGAGCTGCCACCTTCCGGAGTACCGGACCGTCCTGGACTGGTGGAAGGACGGGGGTGATCAGCGCGTCGACCGCGCCCGCCGCTGGGTCGAAGCCGCGCGGGATGACGGTGGTGCGGACGAGGAGTCGGTCACCGCCGCACTGAGTCGGATCGCCTTCGTCGAGGAGGGTGCTCTGGTGCACGGACCCCGCCTCGGCGACCGGATCCTCCGCGATGCGGTCCAGCTCGTCATCGCCGGGATGGATTCGCCGCCGGAGCCCCCCGCGCTGGGATCACCGCCGCGGGAGGGGCTGTGCAGCTACTGCCACATGGATCCCGATGCGCAGTGGTCGCTCGACGAGATGCCGGACGACTTCCACCGGGACGCGCTCTCCCGGCGGTGAGGGGTCACACCCGCCTGGCGATCCAGACGGTGCGGTAGACCGCCGTCCCGATGGTGCCGACGGCGACCAGGGTCAGTACGCCCAGAAGCAGCGCCCCCTGGTCCCACCCGAGCCACCCCTGGAACGCGGGGTCGAGCAGCCCGCCGAATCCGACCAGCAGGAGCCGTTCGGCCCGCTGCAGGACGCCGACCTTGCAGACGACGCCGAGACTCTCGCCGCGGGCGCGGGCATAGCTGACCAGGAGTGATCCGCCGAGCGCGGCCGCCACGATCGCGGCCGCCCGAGGATCCGATCCATAGAGCACGCCGAGTCCGACGAAGGCGCCCAGTTCGGCGAACCGATCCAGCGTGGAATCGAGGAACGCGCCTCGATCGTCCGCGAGGCCCCGTGCCCGGGCGATGCGCCCGTCGAGCACGTCCGCGACGCCGCCCAGCAGGACGCCCCAGCCACCCAGCGCGAGGTTGCCGGTCGCGAAGGCGAGGCCCGCGGCGGCGCCGAAGGCCACCCCGGTCAGGTTGTAGAAGAGGGGGGAGAGGCCGAGCGCGAGCGATGCGGCCTCGACGGGGCGAACGAACCAGTAGAACCAGCCGCGGGTGAAATTCCCCAGGACGAATCCGCCACGCGCCCCGGACTCGAGCGCGTCCTCCTTCCTGTGGGCCCCGGTGAGCACGTAGATCGGCATGCTCCCGAGAGCGAAGCCGAGGATGCCGAGGAAGATCACCACGTCACGTGTCACGAGTCCGGCCCGTCCGAGGAGGTGCGTCGCGCGGGATCCAGGAAGAACCGGACGACCCGCGGCCACAGGAAGATGAGGGGATAGCGACGCTCGCGCCTGGTCAGTTCGACCTTCTCACCGGTCCGCCGCTCGACCTTTCGGACGAGGTAGGGAAGCCAGCCGTCGAAGGTGACGATGTACTTGAACCACCGCAGCGTCGCGCGGGCCTTCGACTTCATGAAGTAGAGGCGGGTCCGGAGCCAGGCTCCGCGTCCCGGCGGACGGGCGAACCGATACGCGCCCTCTCCGTCGTGGATCAACTGCCCGTCCGACGCCGCCTCCTCAAGCACCTCCGCGTAGGCCTCGCGGAGCCAGGGCGCCTGCGCCTGGTGGATTTCGAGAGCGCGAGAGGTGTTCTCGGGCCGAAGCTCGCCACCGTAGGACACCTCCAGCATGCGACGCGAGACGGATACGGCATCGAACGGCTCGTCCAGCCATGGCCCCGCCCACCGCAGCACGTCGCGGCGGGCGATCCTGAGCCACCCCTCGATCGCACCGGCGGCTTCGGCGTCCTTCGCCCACACGAGCGCGACTCGCTGCACCATCCGACCCTTCAGAAAGTGGTCGGGAGACCGCGGACGCACCGCCCGCTCGAAGTGGGCGCGTGATACGACCATGCACTTCCCGATCGCCTCCGCTCCGGCGGCCTCGACCATGGTCGCCCAGGGTGGCAGTACCCTCGCCATCACGTCGAGGACCCACGCGGGCCCGCGATGGAGTCCCGCATCGACGAGCGCTCGATGGAAGGGGCCGTACCGGTCGACGATGAACACCATGTCCCATGCGGAGTGACGGTTCGGCTCGGCACGCAGCAGCTGGGAGCCGTAGATCACGACCCCCGCCAGGTGATCCCCCGCGACGTCGACCACGGTCCGGACCAGTGCCTGTGCGTCCGGATCGAGATCGCCGGGCAGGATGGGACCGTGCGCGGCGGCGACCGAAACCGTCATCGGTCGCCGTTCTCCGCGCGGGTATCGGCGCCGGCTTCGAGTCGGTCCTTCTCGTCCTCGTCTCCCGCTCCCGCGTCTTCACCGCGCATGTCGGTGATCGCGGCACGCATCGTCTCCTCCATCCGCTCGATGAAGTCGACCAGAGCGGGATCCTCCCGGGTGTCGTCGACATCGCCCACGGGCTCCGGGGACGGCCACGGTCCGTCGACCCGCATGTGGCCTTCGATCCGGCTCGATCCCTTCAGGAAGTCGTCGAGCGTCCGGAGCGACCAGTAGCCGTCGATCGTCACCATGACGACCTCCCAGCGGCGCTCCGCGAGGATCGCCGAGAGGCCCGCGCGACGGAATGGCGCGATGCGCCCCGACCTCGATCGGGTGCCCTCCGGATAGATCACCACCGGGACCGGACTCGACGCCGCCTGCTCGGCCACGCGCACGATGTCCCCTCGCCTCATTGCTCGCGGGTCCACCGTCGGGTATTGATACAGGCGAACCATATGCGAGATTAGAGGTTTACCGCGAGCATATCGGCTGCGTGTCACGATCCTCGGATGCATGGGACGCAGAGCCGCGACGACGAGCGGGATGTCCAGGACCGACTGGTGGTTCATGACCACGAGCGTCCCGGGGCCCGCCTCGACCCTTGGGGGTCGATCGATCGTCGCGCCCCCGATGTGCCGTACGGCACCAAGACATACGGCGGCCCACAGGTGCTGCCACTTCGACAGAATCCGGATTCGGCGCCGGGGAAACAGCCTCACGGCGCCGGCGATGAGCGTGCGCTGCACGACGTCACCGACGAGGAACGCGAGCCCGAGCACGACAATGGTCAGGGCACCCCGAACGTTCACCGTCTCTCCGGGTTGAATACGAGTGTCCGGTTCCCGGGGGGAGCCGACCTCGACAAGTAAGCGAGCAGAGCCAATGGCCGATCAGGACGAAAAGCGGACCGACGACGGGTCGACCGCGACCGCGCCCTCCGTGGACAAGGTCGCCAAGAACCGTATCCAGGGCGACTCCGGAAGTCACCTCTCGAATGCGGTCGATCCGCTCGAGTACGACTACACCAACTTCTACTTCGGATCGGGCGACGACGCGTTCGCCCTCCTCGATCCGTTCAAGGAGTGGTGGGACCAGGTCGAGCCCGTCGGCTACTACCAGTACGAGCTTCCGCTCCACACCGCCCCCGGTACCCGCGTCGACGTGCGCGACACCAAGACGGGCGACCTGCGGGAGAACCTGATCAATTTCGCCTCCTACAACTACCTGGGGCTCTCGTACCGGGACGAAGTGAAGGAGGCGATCAAGGAGACGGTCGACATCTACGGCGGTGGTTCGTCGGGCTCGCCGATCCTCTCCGGCACGACGCGGATGCACGAGGACCTCGAGCGGGAGGTCGCCGAGTTCAAGGGAAAGGAGGCCAGCCTCGTCTTCCCGACCGGCTACAGCGCCAACGTCGGCGTCATCGCCGGCCTCATGCGCTCCGGTGACCTCATCGTCGCGGACCAGTTCGCCCACGCGTCGATCGTGGACGGCATGATCCTGTCGAAGGCGAAGTCGAAGTTCTTCCGCCACAACCGGATCGACGACCTCGAGCGCAAACTCGCCGGATTCGAGGGGAAGAAGCTCGTCATCGTCGAGGGCGTCTACTCGATGGACGGCGACATGGCGGACCTGCCCCCGATCGTCGAGGTCGCGAAGAAGCACGGCGCCCGCATCCTCATCGACGAGGCCCACTCCACCTTCCTCTTCGGCGAGAATGGCCGGGGCGTGGCCGAGCACTTCGGCCTCGACGAGGAAGTCGACATCCACATCGGCACCTTCTCGAAGAGCCTCGGCGGCCAGGGCGGCTTCGTCGCCGGATCGCAGAAGCTCATCGACTACCTGCGCGGCTTCAGCCGTTCGCGCTTCTTCTCCTGCGCACTGGCTCCGCCGGTGGTGGCGGGCGTGCTCGCGGCGCTCCGCCTCGCGAAGAAGGAGCCGGAACTGCGCGGTCAGCTGATGGACAACGTCGCATTCATGCAGGATCGCCTGCGTGCGGCCGGCGTCGACGTGGCCGATTCGGAGTCCCAGGTGATTCCGATCATGATTCGGAACGACCAGATCATGTTCAAGGTCGGGGAGGATCTGTTCCGCGAGGGCATCTTCATCAACCCGGTGCGCTATCCGGCGGTCGGGAAGCACAAGTCGCGCTTCCGGATGTCGATTTCGGCGGCACACACCCGCAAGGACCTCGAGGAAGGCGCGGACATCATCGTCCGTGTGCTCCGTCGTCACGGCATCATCGACTGACGTCACGAGCAGACTGCCGACCCGCGCCGCGCCGCTTCGGCCCGGCGGGCGGTTCCGCCGTTCGCTCGACCAGAATTCCCACGGCACTCCCATCGGACTTCGATGAATCTCACCAGGTACGGCTTCGAGAACTGCGTTGGCGCCTTCTTCCAGATGGCGACGTCGGACGCACGCGAGATCCTCCCGGATCATCTTCAGCCGATGGAGGCGCAGCACGAGCGATCGGTGATGGCGGTACTGGCCTTCCAGTTCACCGAGAGCGAGGTCGGCGAGTACGACGAGCTCGTGATGGCGATCATCACCCCGCCGGTGGTGGAGCCTGGAAAGCCGCTTCCCAAGGCGGCCTTCTTCCCCTTCATGGTGGCCACCAGCACGCCCGAGTCACGGGCCCACGCGATCGAGCGCTGGCGTCTTCCACACCACATGGCCGACCTCGACTTCGACTTCATCGAGGATGGCGACCGCATGACGGTGAAGGTTTCCGAGGGGGATCAGCCCGTGCTCGAACTCGAGGTCACGGCGCACGAGTTCAACGAGACGACGAACCCGTACCACTGTTTCACGGTCGGTGAGTCGGTCGGCGACGACGGTCGCTTCAAGGTCAACATCTTCATGAACGCGCCCCACTCGGATCACGAATTCGAGGAGGGGTCGCTCACGCTGCACGAGCATCCGATGACGTCGATGCTGACGATCGACGAGGTGTCGACCTATCCGTTCCGTGAGGAGTGGTACCAGGCCGGTGTGCAGACCTTCGAAGAGCTCGAGGAGATCTGATCGACCGACGCCCCTTCGTCGTCTTCAATCCCGCCTCCGGACGGGGCCGGGGCGCGAAGCGGCTCTCGATCTACCGCCAGCTGCTCGACGAGCATCTCGGCGACTACGCCCACGCCGTCACCGAGGCCCCGGGCGACGAGTACGTCCTGGCCGATCGCGCCATGGACGAGGGGCACGACCTCATCGTCGCCGTCGGCGGTGACGGCACATGGAGTCATGTCGCCGACCGGATCGCCGCCCGGGACGAGGACATCGCCTTCGGTGTGCTTCCCGCGGGCACCGGTAACGACTTCGCCCGGAACCTGGAGCTCTCCTTCGCCGACCCAGCCGCCGCCGTCGCGGCGCTCGCGGCCGGCCGCGAGAGAAAGGTCGACATCGGCTACATCCGGACGCCCAGCGCGCCCACCGCGGTCGGGTCCGAGCGCACCAGCCGGGTCTCGGCCATGTCGGGAGACGCTCGACCCCGCCACTTCCTGAACGTCATCGGCATCGGATTCGACGTGGCGGTGATCGATGCGGCAGCCTCCGCCCGGTTCCTTCGAGGGGAGCTGCTCTACAAGCTCACGGCGCTTCAGCAGCTCTTCCGCTTTCCGGGGGCCCCGCTGCGGGCGACGGACGGGGAGGGCTTCGACCGTGACGGCTCGCACCTGATGGTCACGATCTCCAACGGCAGGTGGTTCGGGGGCGGCTTCCCCATCGCGCCGGACGGGAAGATCGACGACGGACTGCTCCACGCATGCCTCATCGCGGACGCGACCCCGCTGCAGCGACTCCGACTGTTCGGCCTCGCGGAGAAAGGCCGGCACGTCGGTGACCCGCAGGTCGAAATGCGGTCGAACCGCCGGTTCCGGTTCGAGTTCGATGCACCGGTTCGATTCGAGGCGGACGGGGACGTATTCCGCACCGAAGGCGCCGTGCTGGAGCTCGAGGTGAAACCGGGGGCCCTCACCCTGGTCGGAGCCTGACGGGCCGGGTTGCCGCCCCGGGGTTGCCGGATGGCACTTTGTTCTGCAAAGTGGAGGGCATGAACATGCCCGCCCGCAACCTCGACGACCAGCACGACCGTCCGGTCGCGCTGCACGACCGAGCCATCGACGATCTCCGGTTCATCCGGGAGACGATGGTCCGATCGGCGGCGTTCACCGCCATTTCCGGATGGGGGGTGGCCGCGATGGGGGTCGTCGCGGCTGTTGCGTTCGTCCTCGCGCGGGGCGCGACACCGACCGGGTGGGTCGCGACGTGGGCGCTCGCGGCCGTAATCGCGTTCGTCGTCTCGGTCTCCGCCACGCTCCGGAAAGCGAGTCGCATCGGGGAGACCCTGATGCACGGCCCCGGCCGACGTCTGGTGCTCGGCGCCGCGCCGGCGCTTCTCGTCGGCGGACTGCTCACCTGGCCGATCCTCCAATCCGGCCGAATCGAGCTTCTGCCGCCCATGTGGATCCTTCTCTACGGCACGGCCGTCACGGCGGGAGGCACGTTCTCGGTTCGCCCCGTCCCGCTGATGGGCGTGGCCTTCCTCGTGGTCGGAGCCGGCGCGCTGCTGCTGCCCACCGGCTTCGAGAACGCGACCATGCTCGCCGCCTTCGGCGGACTCCATCTCATTTTCGGACCCTGGATCGCCAGGAGGCACGGTGGCTGAACGACAGTTGGCCCACGACACGTCGGTGGCGGAATCCACCCGGCGGCTCTGGCGGGTGGAGGGCGAAGAGGAGAGCAGCGGTCCCCTCGAGCTCGATCGCCTGATCCACGAACGCGTACGCCTCGGGATCGTGAGCGCACTGGCCGTGAATGGGTCACTCAGCTTCACCGAGCTCAAGGAGATCCTGGACGCTACGGACGGCAATCTCAGCACCCACGCCCGACGCCTCGAGGAGGCCGGCTACCTCGTCGGCTCGAAGGAGGTGGAGGATGGAGCGGCGCGCACCCAGTACCAGCTCACCGAGCAGGGGATCGCGGAGTTCGAGTCGTACCTCGAGCATATGGAGGCGCTGATCCGTGCCGCCCGATCGGGCCCGAACGGAGCCGCCGCGAACGGAGGTCCCTCGTGAGCGCGCAGCAGATCAACACCGTCCACGCCGCGATCATCATGGATGGGAACGGACGATGGGCCCAGGCGCGAGGTCTGCCCCGGACCTTTGGCCATCGTGAAGGGGCCAAAACCGTTCGCAGGGTGGTGGAGGCCTCTCCCGATCTCGGCATCGACACGCTCACCCTGTACGCCTTCTCGTCGGACAACTGGGTGCGGCCCAAGCTCGAGGTTTCGGCGCTGATGCGCCTCTTCCACCGGCATCTCCGCTCGGAGACCGCCGAACTCGTGGACATGGGCGTGCGTCTTTCCCTCGTCGGACGACGGGACCGCCTGCCATCGAAGGTGCGCGAGACCGCGGCGGCGGCCGAAGAGGCCACCGCCGGCGGCAGTCGACTCCATCTGAGGCTCGCGATCGACTACTCGTCTCGCGACATTCTCGCCCTCGCTGCCGAGCATCTCGCCACGACGGCCGAGCCGCCCTTCGATCGATCCGACTTCGCCGACGCTCTCGGCCATGTCATGGGCGATGCACCGAGCGCGCGCGACGTGGACGTGCTGATCCGGACGAGTGGCGAACAGCGCCTCAGCGACTTCATGCTGTGGGAGTGCGCCTACGCCGAGTTCGTCTTCACCGACCGGCTCTGGCCGGACTTCGACGGGGACGACCTGGCCGCCTGCATGCGGGAATTCCGCGGGCGAGATCGGCGCTACGGCGCCTGCCCGTCGTCCGCGGCCGCGGGCTGATCGCCGCGCGGTCCGGCTGACTCCTCTCCACGCTCGTCCGGCCGCTCCAGGCCACCCTCGGTCAGGACCCACCGCTCGCAGCGCAGGCCCGCGGCATCCCGCCGGTCGTGACTCACCAGCACCATCGGGACGTCGTGATCGGCGAGCCACCGATCCACCGCGCCGATCACACGATGCCGGCGCGCATCGTCCAGCGCCCCGAAGGGCTCGTCGAGCAACAGCAGTCTTCGCGCCGACACCAGAGCGCGGGCCAGCGCTACCCGCTGACGCTCCCCTCCCGAGAGGTTTCGGGGCCTGCGATGCAGCAGGTGGTCGCACTCCACCGCCTCCGCGGCCTCCGACGCCCGGTCGCGGGTCGCGCCCCCGAAGGTGAGATTCTGGAGCACGTCGAGGTGGGGGAAGAGGAGGGCGTCCTGCGGCATCCACCCCACACCCCGCTCCCACGGCGGCACATCCCCCGCCTTCCAGGTGACGTCCCCCACGGTCAGGTCTCCGGCGGCGTCCGGCTCCAGCCCGGCCAGGATCCGGAGGATGGTCGTCTTCCCGATCCCGCTCGGACCCACGATCGCGACCCGCTGCTCGGTGGTCCGCAGATGCGTGTCGAGCACGAGCGTGCCTCGTCGAAGCCGGAGCTCGGCGTCGATGCGGAGCCGCTCCGGGGCGGTCCCGCTCCGGGGAGGGCGGGTCGGATCGACGCTCACCGGCCCCCTCCGTCGAGAACTCGCGCCCGCTGACGCGCGGTGAGCCACTCCCACAGCGCGAGTCCGAGCACCGCGATCACCGCGCTGGCCAGAACGAACAGCCAGATGCGCCCCCTCCCGGCGGGCGACTCCAGCAGCCGATAGACGGCCAGAGCCAGCGTCTGGGTCTCTCCCTCGATGTTGCCCGCGACCACGATGGTCGCGCCGAACTCGCCCAGGCCGCGCGCGAGAGCGAGGACGGCCCCCGCCGCGACACCCGGCAGGGCGAGAGGGAGAGCGACGCGGAGAAAGGTGGATCGGGGTCGCGCACCGAGCGTCCAGGCCAGTTCCTCGTACCGGGGATCCACGGACTCGAAGGCGTTCCGTACCACCACGGCGTACAGCGGGAATCCGACCACGGCAGCGGCCACGACCGCCGCCCAGAAACTGAACGAGAGCCGCAGACCGAACTGGGCAAGCAGGGGGCCGAGCAGTCCCGATGATCCGAACACCGCGAGAAGCAGGAACCCCGTGACCACGGGGGGAAGGACGAGCGGAAGCAGCAGCACGGCCCCCACCGGGCCCCGTGCCCGTGACCGGGTCCGGGCCAGCCAGCGGCCCAGCATCAGCGCCGGCAGGGTGGCGAGGAGCACGGCCAGCAGCCCGACGAGCACGGACCGGACGACCACCGGGCCGAGCCTCGGCTCTCCACTCGCAGGGGCAGGGGGCACGGCGTTCGAGTCCGCAGCGCCCGGGCCTCCGGTGATCTGCGATTCGGGCACGAGGAAGCCAGCCGCACGGATCAGCTCCACCCGTGACGGAGCGGCGAGATCGTCGACGAACCCGACCGCCGACCCATGGCTCGAACCACGCACCGGCGCCGCCCACACCTCGGCCGGGCCGTACGATTCCGCCGGAAGATATCCCAGCA
>DATFJS010000076.1:0-2109 GCA_035269045.1 Longimicrobiales bacterium
GATGACCTGCACGTCGGAGAGGTCCGGGATGGCGTCGACCGGGGTGGTCGCCATCGCCCATCCGCCCGCGCCGATGACCGCGACGGTCGCGATCGTCACGAGCAGGCGGTTGTCGACGGACCACTGGATGATGGAGCGGAGCATGATCAGCGCCCTCCGGTGGTGTCGGGTCGCGCTCCCGTCCCGCCCATGTCCATTCCGCCCATGGTCCCGGCGCCTTCGCCCATGTCCATTCCGCCCATGTCCATTCCGCCCATGTCGGAGGACCCCATCTGCAGCATCATCGCCTGCATCACCTCCGCCAGATTCGACTCCGAGTCCAGGAGGAACTGGGCGGAGGTCACCACGGTGTCCCCCGGCTCCACGCCCGACAGCACCTGGACGAACCGGTCACCCTGGATGCCGAGTTCCAGCTCGTGCGGCATGAGACGCCCATCCTCCATCCGCACGAAGGCGATGTCCCGCTCGCCGGTCCGGAGCACGGCGCCGGCGGGCACGGTGAGCGTCTCGCCCAACTCGGCGTCCAGCCGGACCGTGGCGTACATGCCCGGCTTCAGCACCCTGCCGGGATTGGGCAGCGCGATCCGCGCCTGCATCGACCGGTTGCGTTCGTCCAGGGTGGGGTAGAGGTACTCGACCCGCCCCACGAACGTCCGACCGGGGATCGCGTTCACCTCGACCTCCGCCGCCATCCCTTCGCGGACCAGAGGCAGATCCGCCTCGAAGATGTCGGCCTGGACCCAGACTTCGGACAGGTCCGAGATGGTGTACAGGGTGGCCCCCGGCTGGAACGCCTGGCCTCGGGTCACAGCCAGTTCGGTGACGATTCCGGAGGCGGGCGCGTGCATCGTCAGGGTCCTGCGGACCTCACCGGACTCCAGCAGTCGATCGATCTGGTCGGCCGAGATGTCCCAGTACTCGAGCCGCCGCCGGGCGGAGGCCAGAAGGTCCCGGGCTCCCTGCTCGACTCCCGCCACCCGGCTGTCGCCCACGTCGTCCACCATCCGTGCGGCCAGAAGGAGCTCCTCCTGCGCGGTCACGAGCGCCGGGGAATAGACCTCCATGAGCGGTTCGCCCTCCTGGACGCTCCGACCGGTGAAGTCGACCCGGAGATCCTCCACCCACCCCCCGAATCGGGGTGCCACGCGGCTGACGCCCGTCTCGTCGAAGCTCAACATCCCGACGGCTCGCACCGTGCGGGACATCGAGCGTGGTTCCGCGACGCCGAAGGTGATGCCGAAGGTCTGGATGTCCCGCTGGGAAAGGCGGATGGCGCCGCCCATGTCCATGCCTGCCATGTCGGTGCCTGCCATGTCGGTGCCGCCCATGTCCATGCCGGGCATCTCCGCCCCGGAGGCGGGGTCCTGCATTCCTTCCATCCCGGGCATGTGGCCCTCGTGGTCCATCCCCGGCATCTCGTCCATGAGCGGGTCCGGATCTCGCGACAGCAGGACCACCGCCAGCACCAGAAGGATCAGGAGGGCGATTCCGATGAGAATTCCAGCGGTGCGATTCATGGCAGTATCTCCGTCCCAACGGCGCGCTCGAGAGCGGCCAGGGTCGTTGCGAAGTCGGCGAGAAGCCGGTGGTAGTCCAGCTCGTGGCGATAGAGTGTCACCTGAGCGTCGAGCAATGTGAGGAAGTCGACGGACCCCACCTGGTAGGACGCGGTGGATGCGGCGAGCCCGGTGCGGGCCTGGGGCAGGATCCCCTGTTCCAGGAGGGTGAGCTGGTCCCCGGCTCGCCGGAGATCCGCGCTCAGCGACGTGATCTCCCGGTCGAGTTCGTCCACCATCGAGGCGTGCATCGCGCGATGCTCTTCGAGCACGGCCGCCTGCTCCCGAATGGCCGGCTCCTGTCTGCGTTGCGCGAAGATCGGGATCGGCGCCGAGACGGACAGACTCACGAAGTCCGAGGACCCCGATCGCACCGCGTATCCCAGCGACACGTTGAAGTCCGGGAGCCTTCCCTTCTCGGCCAGTGCGAGTGCCGTCTCCTCCGCGGCGACGCGTCGCATGTGGGCGCGAATCGTCGGACTCTCCTCCAGAGCCCTCCGACGCAGGCTGGGGACGGAGGGCAGCGAGCCGAGGGTCTCGGCGGGTGACGCCG
>DATFJS010000077.1:0-6323 GCA_035269045.1 Longimicrobiales bacterium
CGAACCCCGAGAAGGTGGTGAACGCGCTCAAGATCATCACCGAAGACCCGGCTGTTAAGGTCATCCTGTTCAACATCTTCGGTGGCATCACGCGCACCGACGACGTTGCGAACGGAATCATCACGGCGCTCGAGCAGATCGACATCGAGGTCCCGATCGTGATCCGACTCACCGGCACGAACGAGGAGATCGCACTCGAGATTCTCGAGAACGCCGGATTCGAAGCCTACTCGACGATGGACGACGTCGTGAAGAAGGCCGTCGACCTCGCCACAGCTGCAGCGTAAGGGAGCCCCGACATGTCGATTTTCATCGATAACGAGACACGCCTGGTCATCCAGGGGATCACCGGGCGGGACGGGTCCTTCCATGCGACCCAGATGATGGAGTACGGCACGAACGTCGTCGCCGGTGTGACGCCGGGGAAGGGCGGTCAGACCTTCGAAGGTCCGAACGGCGAAGCCGTGCCGATCTTCGACACCATGGAGCAGGCGGTCGAGGAGACCGCGCCGAACACGTCGGTCATCTACGTGCCGCCGGCATTCGCGGCGAGCGCGATCATGGAGGCTGCCGATGCGGGCGTGCCCTTCATCGTCGCGATCACCGAGGGGGTTCCGGTGCTCGACATGGCGCGAGCGCACGCCTACGCCGCCGACTGCGGGTCGCGGGTACTCGGCCCGAACTGTCCGGGGCTCATCACGCCGGGGCAGTGCAAGGTCGGCATCCTTCCGGGGTCGATCGTGAAGCCCGGTCCGGTGGGCGTGGTTTCGCGTTCCGGTACGCTCACCTACGAGGCCGTCTACCAACTCACGCAGAACGGCATCGGGCAGACGACGTGTGTCGGCATCGGAGGCGATCCGCTCATCGGCACCAAGTTCGTCGACGTGCTCGAGAAGTTCAGGCACGACGAAGACACGAGGGCGATCGTCATGATCGGCGAGATCGGCGGGACCGACGAGCAGGAGGCCGCCGAGTTCGTGAAGGAGTTCGTCGACGTGCCCGTGGTCGGCTTCATCGCCGGACAGACGGCGCCTCCGGGACGCACGATGGGTCACGCGGGCGCGATCATCTCCGGGTCGGCGGGAACCGCGGCCGAGAAGATGGAGGTCTTCGAGCAGAACGGGATCGCCGTTGCCGAGCGCCCCTCGGACATCGGTGATCTCATCCGGGACGCGCTGGACGCCTGAACCCGGCGCCCCGATCATGACACTGGCCGACTGGCTCGCCGCGAACCGAATCGAGGTCCCACTCGCGGTCGAGACCCTCGAGGAGGCGCTCGCGGCGCTGCTGCGGCGCGCCCCGGAGGCAGTGTTCGAAGACGCGGCGGCGCGGGCGAAGTGTGCCCGCGACCTGGCCTTCGGGTCCCGGGGCGAGGTCGTCCGGATCGGCGACGAGGCCGTACTGGTCGCCTCCGAGTCGGAAGACGTCGAGGTCCCGGTGCTCTTCCTCGGCGTGTCGGTCGACCCGTTCGTCGTGACGGCGGAGGGACGCGAGGATCCGGGCCAGGCCCGAGCGGTCGTTCTGGCGCTCGTGCCGGGTCGCATGGAGTCGTTCCGCGCGAGGGTCGTGCCGGTACTGCGGAAGTTCCTCGCGACGGGCGAGGGTCGTCTCGCGGTCTATGCCGCGCGATCCCCCGACGAGATCGTGACGGATTCGGGACTTCTCGACCTCGAGATACCGAATCCGACGGGGGTCGCGAGCGCGATCCGCCCGGTCACGTACCGCGTCTACCCGGATACGCCGGTGGCCGAGATCTACGAACTCATGACCCGGCGCAAGCTGCACGCGGTGCCGGTCGTCGGAGAGAACTACGAAGTACTCGGGGTCATCACCGCCGGTGACGCACTCCGACACCTCGTCCCGCACACGCGGGGCGGACAGGACGCGATGGAGGCGGTGAAGGGTTCGGTGGCGCGGGACGTGATGACGCGTGCGGTCCTCTGCGTGTCCGAAGACCAGACCCTGGTGGACGTCGCATCACTCATGGTGAACCGCGACGTCGAACAGCTCCCCGTCGTCCGAGAGGGGGAACTCGTCGGGTTCGTCACCAGGGAGGCGGTGCTTCGTGCGCTGCTCGTCCCCGGACTCGACAGTGACGACGCCTGACGCGTCCATCGACCCGACGCCTGACGCGTCCATCGACCCGACGCCCGACGCGTCCATCGACCCGGTCGGAAACATTCATTCACATACACGAAGCACATACACGAAGGAGATAGATCTCATGTCGCTCACTCTGGCCATCATCAAGCCCGACGCCGTCGGCGCGGGCAACGCCGGCAGGATCCTCTCGCATCTCGAGCAGGGCGGATTTTCGGTTCGCGCACTCCGCATGGTCCACCTCACCGACGCCCAGGCGGGCGAGTTCTACGCCGTCCACAGCGAGCGTCCGTTCTACGGAGAACTGGTGGAGTTCATGACCTCGGGGCCGTGCATTCCCGTGGTGCTCGAGGCCGAGGACGCGGTGCCGGCGCTCCGTGAGGCGATCGGCGCTACGGATCCGGCCGAGGCGGCCGAGGGGACGGTCCGGAAGCTCTACGCGGAGTCCAAGGGCCGGAACGCGATCCACGCGTCCGACTCCGACGAGAACGCCGCGCGGGAGATCGGCTTCTTCTTCAGCGAGGCCGACCGGATCTCGACCGGCGCCTGACGCCGGTCCCCCCACCGGGCTCCGGACGGGGCGGGGTCGAGTCGCTCGTGCGGACGCACGTCCGCCTGCACTCGGCCCCGCTCATCGGGTCCCTCGCGCTCCCTCCGGGGGCGATGCACCGCGCGCCGCGCGCCACGACGGGTCCGCCGCCATCCGGTCGGCGGTCTCCGCGATCGCGGAGGCCACGTCGTCCACGATCGCGTCGTCGGTCGAGAGGTTCAGGATGTTCATGCGGAGCCACGTGCGCCCGGCATGGTTCACCGTCGAGATCCACGCCCGGTCCTGGTCCACGACGCTCGCGGCGATCCGCGCCTGAAGCTCGTCCAGTTCGTCGCTCGACATCCATGCCGGCTCGGCGCGGGCGCAGACCACCGAGAGTTCGCCATCCGGAAGGACGTCGAATCCGGACTGCGAGAGTCGGCGTTCCAGCCGGCGCGCCAGCCGGATGTTGGCCTTCACGGCGTGGCGGATCGTGCCGAGTCCATGGGCCCGCAGCATCATCCAGAGGGCGAGCCCCACGGCGCGCCGTGAGGTCGCGATGCCCCGGCGCCACGGTGCCGTCCGGTCCGTGTCCGCGATGTACGGGGCGTCGATGTCGAAGGGCGCCGACCCGGCTCTCCCGGGCTGAAGCAGGAGCAGGCTCGAGGTGAGCGGAGCGAAGAACCACTTGTGCGGGTCGACCGCCACCGAATCCGCGCGAGCGATCCCTCGGAGGCGGGGTCGCAGTTCGGGGACGAGGATCGCGCCGCCACCGTAGCAGGCGTCCACATGCAGCCAGACGTTTTCGGTGCCCGCGATGTCGGCGACGGCCTCGAGTGGGTCGATGGCTCCCGTCCCGGTGGTGCCGGCCGTGGCGATCACCGCGAAGGGAGTCCAGCCCGTCGCACGATCTCGCCGCATCATGGACGTGAGCGCGTCCGGGTCCATGGCGCCCCGACCCGTCGTCGGGACGCGGCGGACTCCCTCACGGCCGATGCCTGCGGCGTGGGCGGCCCGGGCGCCGGAGAGGTGGGTCGTGTCGGAGACGTAGAGCGCCGGACGCCCGTCGACGGCCGGGGGCCCCTCGCGTTCCCATGCGGGAAAGGCCCGGGCCCGCGCGTGCAGGATCGCCTGGAGCGTGGCGAGGCTGCCTCCGTGGAGCGACATCCCGTCCGCGTCGTCGCGTCCGAGAAAGAGCCGGCCGAAAAGGCGGATCACCTCGCGCTCGGCGGCGAGGGCCGACGGCGCCTGGTGATCGGTGCTGGCGTTGTTGTCGAGGGCGGACACCAGCAGGTCCGCCATGGGGCCGGCGGGCAGGGGGGACGAGTTCACCAGTCCCATGTACCGGGGGTCGGGCGCCCCCACGGCCCCCGGCAGGATCCAGCGCTCGAAGTCCCGCACCGCCTCCGCGATGCCGACGCCGGCCTCTCCGAGGGTCTGGTCGAGGTGCTCTTCCCGCCAGGCGTCCCGAGGCGTCAGGGGCCGATCGCGCCACCCGGTGTGGATCCGGCGGAAGAGGCGGGTGGCTTCGGCCAGCCCCTCGTCGATCCCGGGGCAGGCGCCATCGTGGAGGTGTTCGGTCATGGTGTGCTACGGTCGAAGGCGCGTGTGTGACACACCTCGATTGTCGTGTATAATTGGGCCAGAGAACAAATATGCCAAATTTACTTCGGAACCCATGCGGATGAGCGACCTTGATGCGAAGGACCTTCGGATCGTCGAACTCCTTCTCCACGACGCGAGCACGTCGAATCGCGATCTCGCGCGGGATCTGGGGATCGCCGAGTCGTCGACCCTGGAGCGGGTTCGAAAGCTGCGTCGTGACGGCGTCCTCCGGGGGCAGCACGCGGAGGTGGACTTCAAGGCGCTCGGCGCACCCATGCAGGTGATGATCCTCGTCCGGCTCACCAGCAATGCCCGCGACACGGTCGAGTCGTTCAGGGACGCCGTTCTGGAGCTCCCCGAAGCCCGGTCCGTCTATCTCGTGACGGGGGCGTACGACTTCCTGATCCACGCCGTCGTTCGTGATCCGGAGCACCTTCGCACGCTCGAACTGGATCACATCACGTCGCTCGGCGTCGTCGACTCCGTTCAGACGCTGCTCGTGTTCGAACATGGGATGAACTGGGGGCTTCCGGTATCCGCGGAGGAGAGCGATTCGGGCGGTCGTCGTCGTTGACACTTTTCCGCTCCATGACTAGGCTTCAAAGCTATGCCAACGCTCGACCTACGACGCCTCGCGCAGGAAGACTCCGTCGACGTCGCGGGGGAATGGGCCGCTGACGACCCCCTCTGGGACGAATCGGGCCTCGCCTTCGCCGCACCGGTGGAGGTGGATCTTGTCGCGCGCGAGACGGGCAGCGGAGAAGTGGTGGCGACCGGGACCATTTCGACGGTCCTGGCTCGTACCTGCCGCCGTTGCCTCGAGGAGGCGGAGGAAGAGTTCGAGCTCGACGTGGCTCTCGTGTGGTCGGACGACGTCGAGCTCAGGGGGGACGACGGAGTGATCCGGGCCCTCCCGACCGACACGGACGATGTCGATGTAGGACCCGCGGTCCGCGAGGAGTTGCTTCTCGCGGTTCCGGCGTACACCGAATGCGATCCGGACTGCAAGGGGCTCTGCCCGCAGTGCGGTACGAACCTGAATGACAACAGCTGCGACTGCTCGACCGACGAACGCGACCCCCGCTGGGACGCGCTCCGGACGCTGCAGTCCGAGTGAGGCACCATGGCAGTCCCGAAGAAGCGCACGTCGAAGCAGCGGAAGCGCAAGCGCCGCACGCACTACAAGGCCGCGAACCCGACGGTTCAGACCTGCGAGAAGTGCGGGGATCCGCGCCAGCCGCACCGCGTCTGCCCGAGTTGCGGACACTATCGCGGTGAGACCGTAGTCGACGTCGACGCGATCTGATCGAGTTCCGAGCCCGTGCGAATCGCACTGGATGCGAGCGGCACCGACGATGCGCCGGGTGTCGAGATCGACGGCGCTCTCGCGGCGCTCGACGATCTCCCCGACGTATCCATCACGCTCGTCGGTGACGAAGCTCCCCTGAACTCGGCACTCGCCGAGCGCGGGATCGCCGTCTCCGATCGTCTCGGAATCCTGCACGCTCCGGACGCCATCTCCGCCGGCGACTCGCCGGCGCGCGTCGTTCGGAGCAAGCCCGAGTCGGCCATCGTGAAGGGTCTCTCGCTTCACCGTGACGGTGAGGTCGACGCCTTCATCAGCGCCGGGAGCACCGGCGCGGTCATGGCCGCATCGCTCTTCCTGCTGCGGCCCCTTCCAGGAGTCGACCGTCCCTCCGTGGCGACCACGCTGCCGACGATCGGCGATCCGATGATTCTCCTGGACGCCGGTACGAACGTCGACTGCAAGCCCCGCCAGCTCGTGCAGTTCGCGCACCTCGGCGCGGTCTACGCCATCGACGCGCTGGGCGTCGCGTCACCCCGGGTCGGACTCCTGAACATCGGCGAGGAGCCGCAGAAGGGAGACGAGCGGAGCGTGGAAACCCACCGGCTGCTCGCTTCGGATCCCGGCATCGACTTCATCGGCAATGTCGAGGGGCGGGACGTCATCCGGGGTGCGTGCGACGTGCTCGTGACCGACGGGTTCGCCGGCAACATCCTGCTCAAGTTCTACGAGAGCGTGGCCCAGTACGTGGTGGGCATCGTGAAGAGCAATCTCGACGCGGTG
>DATFJS010000078.1:0-2322 GCA_035269045.1 Longimicrobiales bacterium
ATCGTCGCCTTGTCGGTCTCGATCTCCGCGAGAATGTCGCCGCTGGAGACCTCGTCCCCCTCGGACTTCAACCACTTGACGATCTGCCCCTCTTCCATGGTCGGAGAGAGGGCCTCCATGTGGACCTTGGTGGCCATCCGAATCCTGTCCTGATTGTAGAATCAGTGTTCTGTTATAAGGTCGAAACCGCGGCGCTCAGCGGTACATCACGCGATTGCACGCCTCGATGACCCGCTTCGCATTCGGCTTGGCGAGGTTCTCGAGATTCTTCGCATAGGGCATCGGCACGTCGGCCTGGGTGACCCGAAGGAGCGGTGCGTCCAGCCAGTCGAAGGCCTCTTCCTGAATCAGGGAGACGATCTGCGCCCCCACCCCGAGGAAATTCCAGCCCTCCTCGAGGTAGACCGCCCGATTGGTCTTCTTCACGGACTCGATGACCGTGTCGACATCGAGCGGACGCAGCGTGCGAAGGTCGACGACCTCCGCCATGACCCCGTCGTCCTTCTCCATCTTCTGCGCGGCCTGCATGGCGACATTCACCATCTTTCCGTGCGTGATGATGGTGACGTCGTCGCCCTCCTTCTTCACATCGGCCACGCCGAGCGGGATGACGAAGTCGTCGTCGTCCGGGACCTCGCCCTTGAGGTTGTAGAGCAACTCGCCCTCCATGAAGGCCACCGGGTCGTTGTCCCGGATCGAGGCCTTGAGGAGTCCCTTCGCGTCGGCCGGCGTTCCCGGCGTCACGAGCTTGATGCCCGGTGAGTGCACGTACCACGTCTCGCAGGCCTGGG
Organism: Longimicrobiales bacterium; assembly: GCA_035269045.1. Lineage (GTDB taxonomy): Bacteria > Gemmatimonadota > Gemmatimonadetes > Longimicrobiales > Gaopeijiaceae > Gaopeijia. The sequence goes on from DATFJS010000078.1 coordinate 792, forward strand.
AGTGCTGAGCCGAAAGCTGCAGCGCAGCGCCGGTCGGTCCGCGGAAGACCATCGGACAGCCGATCTGGCCGTTCGACATGTAGTGCATCTTGGCGGCGGAATTGATCACCTGGTCGAGCGCGAGGATCGAGAAGTTGAAGGTCATGAACTCGATCACGGGGCGCAGCCCGGTCATGGCGGCGCCGACACCGAGCCCGGCGAACCCGAGCTCCGAGATCGGGGAATCCACGACGCGGCGCTCGCCGAACTCGTCGAGCAGGCCCTTCGACACCTTGTAGGCGCCGTCGTACTCCGCGACCTCCTCTCCCATCAGGAAGACGTCGCCGTCCCGCTCCATCTCTTCGCGCAGCGCCTCGTTCAGCGCCTGGCGGTAGGTCATCTCGGCCACGGGTCCTCCTAGCGTGCGAAGTCGGGACGGTCGAGCCCGTCGAAGAACAGCCGACCGTTGGGGTTCAACTCTGCATAGACGTCCCGGTAGAGCTCGTCCGGCTCGGGTGCATCCGCCGCGTCGGCGAAATCGAAGGCCTCCTGCGCCGTCTCCTTCGCCTCCGCGTCGAACTCCTCGAGCATCTCCTGGTCGAGCTCGTCGGCGTCGAAGAGCTTCTCGCGGAGGAGCGCGATCGGGTCCTGGTTCTCGACACGGCTCTCGACCTCCTCCTTCGACCGGTAGGTGCCGGAGACGGGATCCGACATCGAGTGACCCTTGAAGCGATAGGTGCGGACATCCACGAACTGTGGCCCCTCTCCGTCCCGTACCTTCTCGGCCAGATCCGTGAACGTCGAGTACGTCTCGAGGACGTCCTGTCCGTTCACGACGGTGGTCGGGATGGCGTACGAGAGGGCCTTCTCCTCGATCGGGTTCCGCGAGACGCGCGTGAACGCCGTGCCCATTCCGTAGGCGTTGTTCTCGACGATGTAGATCGCCGGCAGGTCCCACACGGCGGACATGTTCATCGCCTCGTGGAAGGCGCCCTGATTCACCGCGGCGTCGCCCATGAAGCAGATGACGAGCTCGTCGAGTTCGCGGTACCGGATGGAGAAGGCGATCCCGGATGCCAGTGGCACCTGGCCGCCCACGATTCCGTGGCCGCCCATGAAGCGCTTCTCGATGTCGAAGAGGTGCATCGAGCCGCCCTTCCCGCCCGAGCAGCCCGCGGCGCGACCGAAGAGTTCGGCCATGACCCGCCTGGGCTCGATCCCCTTGGCGATCGCCTGCGTGTGCTCGCGGTACGCGCTGATCGCGTAGTCGCTCTCGCGGAGCGGGGCGATGCACCCGGCCGCGACGCCCTCCTGTCCGATGTGCAGGTGGCAGAAGCCGCCGATCTTCCCGATCGCGTACGCCTCCTCCGCCTTCTCCTCGAACCGGCGGTAGAGCAGCATGTCCCGAAGGAGCTGCCGCGCCGTGTCCGGTGATACTCCATGGAGTCCGTCGGTCACCGACTTCTCCTCTTCTGTGGCCATGTCCGTCGTCACGTCGTCACACCCCCCCTGAACGGTCGCGCGACTGCGCCCCCGTTCCATTCGAATCGGG
>DATFJS010000079.1:0-3194 GCA_035269045.1 Longimicrobiales bacterium
GATCGGCTGCCACCGCCCTTCCCCCGCCCCGACGTCGAGGACGCTCGCGAGAGATCGATTCAGGACGGACTCGGCGGCGGCTACGGCCAGAGCCACCTGGCGACGCAGTTCGCCCTCGCCCTTGAGGGCATGGTCGCCCCGGTACCAGCGGTCGAAGTAGGCACGGTCGTAGGATTTGGTCATGTGGGGGAACCTGTGAGCGCACGTGGACGCACGCCACCGGGGGTCGCGAAACGTCCGGTCGTCCCGCACTCTCCGGAGTCCGACCCACCCGCTCCCCCCGATCCGATCACTCGACCGGGGTCCCGCGTCCATCCCTGCACCGACGTCGTCCATGCGCCACGACACCCGCCACTACATCCGCTACGAGTCCGCCGGCCACGTCCACTTCGGACGACTCGAGGGCGACACCGTCCACCGGCTCGCCACCGGCTTCCTCGACGGCGGGCAGCCGGACGGAACCACGGTGCAACTCGACGACGTCCGCCTGCTCGCGCCCGTCACACCGGGCAAGATCGTCGCCGTCGGCCTGAACTACGCCAGCCACCTCGGCACGCGTGACGCCCCGACCGAGCCCGGACTGTTCGCGATGTACCCTTCGGCGATCGTGGGTCCGGAGGACGACATCGTGCCGCCGCCGGGCGCGAGCCCGGTCCACTTCGAGGGCGAGCTGGTGCTGGTCATCGGTCGGCGTGCGTCGCGGGTCACGGTGGAGGACGCGGCCGGTCACGTGTTCGGCGTCACCGCGGGCAACGACATCAGCGAGCGGAGCTGGCAGCGAAACGACCTGCAGTGGGTGCGCGCCAAGTCGTCGGACACCTTCGCCCCGATCGGCCCGGCCGTGGTGACCGGGCTCGCATTCGACGACCTGCTTCTCCGGACGCGGCTCAACGGCGAGGTCGTGCAGGAGGAACGAACGGCCGACCTGCTCTTCGGCGTGCCCGAGATCCTCGAATACATCACCCGACACGTGACGCTCGAGCCGGGCGACCTCGTGTTCACGGGGACACCGGGAACGACGCGGGGGATGCACCCCGGCGACGTGGTCGAGGTGGAGATCGAGGGGGTGGGCGTGCTGCGGAACAGGGTGCGAGCGGCGGACTGAGCGCCGGGCCGCCTCAGACCAGCTCGGCGACCGCCGCGAGGAAGGCGTCCCCGTACTTCTCGAGCTTCGCCGGGCCGACGCCGGGCACCTCGAGCATCTCGGAGGCGCTGGTCGGGCGGCGCTGCACCATCTCCGTCAGCACCTTGTCGCTGAAGACGATGTAGGCCGGGACGCCCGCCTGGTCGGCGAGCTGCTTCCGGAGCTGCCGCAGATACTGGAAGGCGGCCTGGTCCGTGCCGTCGAGCGCCGACCGGGCGGCCTCGAGCGCCTCGTCCCCGCTCGGTCCGGTACGGCGTCCGCCACCGGACTCGCCATCGCTCGTGCCCGATCCGCCCACGCGACGGGGCTGGATGTCCGGGCGCCCTCGCCCGGCCCTGTGCACCCGGCTCTGCCGAAGCATCGCGTCGGCGGCCCGCTCGCCGATGTCGGCCCCGGTGCAGTTGTCGCAGGCGTCCCCGCACCGGTCCATCTCCTCGTCGAAGTACGCGAGGACGGCCCGATGCCGACACCCGCCGGACTCGAGGAGGTTGTAGAGATCGACCGTCGCCTGCCGCTTGGCCCGGTACACGTCCGGGTCCTCGATGTCGGACAGGAAGCGCTCGTGCATCTTCACGTCCGCCCACGAATGGAAGACGACGCAGTCGCTCTCGAGCCCGTCGCGCCCGGCCCGCCCCATCTCCTGGTACCAGGACTCGATGTCCTTGGGCATGTCGCGGTGGATGACGAAGCGAACGTTCGACTTGTCGATCCCCATGCCGAAGGCCACCGTCGCGACGATCACGTCCACATCGTCGTTCTGGAAGTCCTCCTGGTGCGCGGAGCGGACGCCGGCCGCGAGACCCGCGTGGTAGGGCGCCGCGTTCACGCCCTTCTTCACCAGGAACTCGCAGGTCTGCTCGACCGCCCTGCGACTCAGGCAGTAGACGATCCCGCTCTCTCCGGCGTGCTCCCGCACGAGCGCCAGGATCTCTTTCCGCGTGTTGCCCCCCTGCCCCTTCTTCCGCACGCCGATCTTCAGATTCCGTCGGAAGAACGACCCCTTGTAGCCCCCCGGCTTCGACATCCCGAGCTGGCGCACGATGTCGACGGCCACCGGCCGGGTCGCCGTGGCCGTGAGCGCCAGGACGGGGACACCCAGCTCGTCGCGGAGCCCCCGCAGTCTCCGGTACGCGGGCCGGAAGTCGTGTCCCCATTGCGAGATGCAGTGGGCCTCGTCGACCACCAGCAGCGAGACGGGGCATTCGGCGACATAACGCCGCAGCCATCCGTCGAGTGCCTCGGGGGCCAGGTAGACGAGTTCGTACTCCCCCGCCCGGAAGGCGCGAAGCCGCTCCTCGCGCTCGTCCTGCTCGAGGGTCGAATTGATCTCCACGGCGCGGAAGCCGAGTTCGCCGAGCGCATCCACCTGGTCCTTCATGAGCGAGATCAGCGGCGACACCACGAGCACGGTGCCTTCCAGGATCTTCGCCGGCAGCATGTAGGTGAGCGACTTCCCCGCCCCGGTCGGCATGACGCCGATGCAGTCGCGCCCCTCGAGAACCGTGTCGATGATCGTGCGCTGACCCGGCCGGAACTCGCTGAAGCCGAACACGTGCTTCAGGACGGCGGCGGGATCGCTGGCCGGCGCATCCGCGTTGCCGAGCGCGCGGTCCACGATGTCGGAAGCGGGATGACGCGAAGAGATGGGTCTGCCGGGTCCCGAGGGAGGTGCGAAACAGGAAGGGAGCGGGTCCGCCGGGCAACCCGACGCACGCGTCGCAGGCTAACCCGACCGCCCGCCCGACGGAATGCCGCGACGAGCACCGTTGCCGCGACCCGGCCCGATCCGCACGTTTCCCGCCGACGGCTCGACCACTCCGCACGTCTCCCGGACCCGATGAACATCACCCGGTTCAAGGCCCCCGACACCGCGCTGATCATCTTCGCGATCATCGTGCTCGCCGCCGTGATGACGTGGATGGTTCCAGCCGGCGCCTACGAGAAGGCCGAGATCATGGTCGAGGGCGCGGGCATGCGTGAGGTCGTGGTCCCCGGGTCGTACGAACGGGTCGAGCGGCCGTTCGACGGGCCGGGCGACCGCCTCGTCCAC
>DATFJS010000080.1:0-20044 GCA_035269045.1 Longimicrobiales bacterium
CGACATGGAGGCGCTTCACGAGAAGGGTGTCGGCCGGCTGTTCGGCCCCGGAAGCCCGACCACGGAGGCGATCGCCTACATCCGTGAGTGGTTCTCCGAGCAGGGGGAGCGGGTGTGACCCGCCTCCGCGACCTCACCGACGAACTGCTCGAACTGCGCGAACGCCTGTACCAGGGCGGTGGCGAGAAGCGCATCCGGCGCCAGCACGACCAGGGCAAGCTGACCGCCCGGGAGCGCGTCGACGAACTGCTCGACGACCACGCTCCCTTCGTGGAGGTCGGCCTCCTGATGGCGCACGATCGCTACGACGGGCAGGCTCCGGCGGCCGGTGTCGTCACCGGAGTGGGTCGGGTGCACGGACGCGAGGTCGTCGTGGTGGCGAACGACGCGACCGTGAAGGCCGGCTCCTGGTGGCCCGAGACCATCACCAAGATGCTCCGGGCCCAGGAGATCGCGATGCGCTGCCGCATCCCGATCATCTACCTGGTCGACTCGGCGGGGGTGAACCTGCCCTACCAGGGCGGCGTCTTCCCGGGACAGTACGGAGCCGCCCGGATCTTCTACTACAACTCGATCATGCGTCGCTACCTGCGGATTCCGCAGCTGGCTGCGGTGATGGGTCCGTGCATCGCCGGGGGCGCATACCTGCCGGCGCTGAGCGACGTGATCCTGATGGTTGAGGGGACGTCGTTCATGGGACTGGGCGGCCCGAACCTCGTGAAGGGCGCCACCGGCCAGAGCGTCGAGGCGGAGGAACTGGGCGGCGCCCGGGTCCATGCCGGGAAGAGCGGGGTGGCCCACTACGCGGTCGAGGACGACCACGCGTGCCTCGCGAAGCTGCGGGAGCTGGTCCTCGAACTGCCCGATTCGGTCGCGGGCGCGCCCACGCCGGATCGGGACGTTCCGGCCTCGGTGCGGCCGGTCGAGGACCTGTACGACATCCTCCCGCCCGACCATCGGCAGCCCTACGACACGCGCGAGGTGCTCGAGACGATTCTCGACGCGCCGGATGCCGCGGACGACGGGACCGTTCCCAGCGCCTTCGACGAGTTCCAGCCGGATCACGCCGCCGAGATGATCTGCGGTACCGGCCGGATCGACGGCGTGCAGGTCGGCATCATCGCCAACCTGCGAGGGATGGTGAAGGACGATCGGGACGGCCCGCCGCGATTCGGCGGGATCGTCTACACGGAGAGCGCGCGGAAGGTGGCCTACTTCATCGAGACGATGAACCGGCACCGAACGCCGATCCTCTTCGTGCAGGACGTGAGCGGATTCATGGTCGGCCCGGACGCCGAGTGGTCCGGAATCATCCGGGCCGGCGCGGAATTCGTCGAGGCCATGGCCACGGCCACCGTGCCCAAGCTGGTGCTCACCCTGAACCACGCCTCGGGTGCGGGCTACTACGCGATGGCCGGGCAGGGCTTCGACCCCGACTTCATCGTCAGCCTCCCGACGGGACGCATGGGCGTCATGGAGGGGGAGAGCGCGGTGATGGCACTCTTCAGCCGCGCGCTCGACGAACTCAAGGCGAAGGGCGACGTGCCGGACGAGGATCTCACGACGAAGATGGACGAGGTCCGCGCCGAGTACGACCGCCAGCTCGATGCCCGGTTCGCGGGCGCGCGCGGCTTCGTCGATGCGGTCGTCACCGCCGAGGAAGTTCGCCCGACGCTCGCTCTGCTCATCCGCGCCGCGCGCCGCAACGACGGCCCGCACCTCGGCGCGTTCCAGGTTCCTCCTCATGTATGAGGCCCATGTCTGACGCACCGTCCGACGCCGTGAACGACTCCGCAGCCGACACGATTCGCATCGCCTCCGGCCAGGGATTCTGGGGCGACGACCTCGACGCCCCGGTCCGGCAGGTGGAGGGCGGCCCGATCGACTACCTCATGCTCGACTACCTGGCCGAGGTCACGATGTCGATCATGCAGAAGCAGCGGGACCGGGACCCGGGGGCCGGATATGCCCGGGATTTCATCCCGCTCATGGAGCGCATCTTCCCGGCCTGTGTCGAGCGGGACATCCGCGTCGTCACCAACGCCGGGGGCGTGAATCCCGAGGGGTGTGCCGCGGCGCTGGTCGAGGCCGGGAAGCGCGCCGGTGTCGCGGGCCGGGCGCGGGTCGGCCGCGTCGAGGGCGACGACATCCTCGACCGCCTCGAGGACCTCATAGCCGATGGACACGCCCTCACCAACATGGAGACGGGTGACCCGCTCGAGAGCGTGCTCGACCGTGTCCGCAGCGCCAACGTCTACATCGGTGCGGAGCCGATCGTGGAGGCGCTCGGGCAGGGGGCGCACGTCATCGTGACCGGTCGTTCGACGGATACCGCGCTCACGTACGCCCCGATGATGCACGCCTTCGGCTGGACGCGCGACGACCACGACCGGATCGCCACCGGCGTCGTCGCCGGGCACATCAACGAGTGCGGCGCGCAGTCCACGGGTGGGAACTGCCTGATCGACTGGTGGAACGCGCCCGACATGGCCAACGTCGGCTTCCCCATCGTCGAGGCGAGCCCCGACGGCACCTTCGTCGTGACCAAGCATCCGGGCACGGGCGGTCGGGTCACCCGGCAGACGATCGCCGAGCAGATCCTCTACGAGATGGGCGACCCCTCCGAGTACATCACCCCCGACGTGGTGGCGGACTTCACCACCATCGACGTCGAGGAGATCGGGGAGAATCGGGTACGGATTTCCGGCATCACCGGGGGCCCGCGCACCGACTTCCTGAAGGTGTCCATCGCGTATTCGGATGGCTGGAAGGCGACGGGCACGCTCACGTACGCGTGGCCGGACGCCGCCCAGAAGGCGCGCGCCGCCGCGAAGATCCTCCGGCAGCGCCTCGACCGCCTCGGGCTCGAGTTCGACGCGGTGCGCACCGAGCTGGTCGGGTGGGATTCCACGCACGGGCAGCTGGTCGGTGAACCACCCGCGGATCTTCCCGAGGTGCAGCTGCGCGTCGGGGTGCGGGGGAAGGATCGTGCGGCGGTCGAGCGCTTCACGCGTGAGATCGCCCCGCTGATCCTGACCGGCCCGCCGTCGGTGACCGGATTCGCCGGGGGACGCCCGCGCGTCCAGGAGATCATGGCCTACTGGCCCGCGCTCCTCCGCCGCGAGGTGGTGGAGCCGCATCTGAGTGTCCACGTCGAGGAGGTGTAGGATGAGCGTCGACGTCCCGACCGGTGCTGCGAACGCCCACGAGGCGAACGCGGCCGGCACCGTGCCCCTGCAGCTCGTGCACCTGGCCCACGCCCGCTCGGGCGACAAGGGCGATACCGCGAACGTGGGGCTGATCGCGTACGATCCCGACCACTTCGACCTCCTGCGCGAGCAGGTGACCGCCGAGCGCGTGAAGGCCCACTTCGGCGAGATGGTCGAAGGCGAGGTCGAGCGATTCGAACTCCCGAATCTCGGCGCCCTCAATTTCCTTCTGCACGGGGCCCTGGATGGAGGCGGTACGATCTCGCTGATGAACGATGCCCAGGGAAAGGTCTTCTCGACGGCGCTGCTCCGAATGGAGATCGACGTTCCGGCGGATGTCGTGGAGACGGTCGCGGACCGCGGGCGGGTACCGGAGGGATGGTCGGTGGAGGACTACGGATGAGCGACGAGGCGCTCGACGCCGAGGTCGTGGACGGCGTCGCCATTCTGACGCTCGATCGGCCCGAGAAGCGGAACGCGCTCAACGGGCATCTGGTCGAGGCGCTGCACGAAGCGTTGGCGGACGCGGCGATGGAGGACGAGGTCCGCGTCGTACTGATCCGCGGGGCGGGGAGGGACTTCTGCTCGGGGGCCGACCTGGCCGAACTCGAGGCGATCGCCGACATGGGGATCGAGGACAGCCTCGACGACGCGCAGCGCATGGGCGACCTCTTCGTCGGGATGCGTACGCTGCAGAAGCCCGTGATCGCTGCCGTGCACGGGAAGGCACTGGCCGGAGGAGCCGGCCTGGCGACCGCGTGCGACCTGATCCTGGCCCACGACGAGGCCGTGTTCGGCTACCCGGAGGTGCACCTCGGATTCGTGCCGGCCATGGTGATGGCGATCCTGCGCCGGAAGCTGGGCGAGGGACGGGCGTTCGAACTCGCGGCCGTCGGACACCGGCTCGATGCGGTGGAGGCGGAGCGGATCGGTCTCGTCAATCGTGTGCTCACAGGTGACGCGGCCGCGGGCGACCCCGTGGTGGCGTTCCATGCCGCCGCGCTGGACTTCGCGCGCGATCTCGCGACGCGTCCCGCCTCCGCGCTGGCCCTCACCAAGCGGCTGCTGTACGGACTCGACGGCACCGACTTCGCCGAGGGGATCGCGCGGGGGGCCGAGGTCAATGCCATCGCGCGCTCCACCGAGGCCTGTCGCGAAGGGGTCCGCAGGTTCCTCGACAAGAGCTGATGCTGCGCCCGAGTCGCGATTCGGATCGACCGGTCCGCTACCTCCAGTGGCGGATTCGCCTGTTCGGGACCGGGGCGATTCTCGCGCTCTTCGGGATCGGTGCGGACATCGAGGCGCTGCGGTGGGCGGCGCTCCTCGTGCTCGGCGGCGCGGCGGCGTTGAGCGTCATGGCGGGTCGCGAAGAAGAGTCGGACGACACGTGATCCCGTGTTGGGGCGCTCGCGCGTGTCCAGCGTCCCATGCGGCCCTCCCTTCGCCCGCGCCGGACGCTGAACGTCGTGCGTGGACATCGGGGACGCCGGACTTCGAGACGAGCTGAAGCGCCGCTTCGGTCACGACGACTTCCGCCCGGGTCAGGAATCCCTGATCCGGGCGGTTCTCGTGGGGAGGGATGCGATCGGGCTGCTTCCGACCGGAGGCGGGAAGAGTCTGACGTATCTGCTGCCGGCCGCACGGTTGCCCGGGGTCACGCTGGTCGTGTCCCCGCTGGTCGCACTGATGGCCGATCAGCTGGAGCGCGCGAGAGCCGCGGGGCTCAGGGCGGAGGCGTTGGCGGGACGGGTGGCGCGCAGCGAGGTCGACCGCGTCATGGCGGACGCGAAGGCGGGGCGGCTGGATCTTCTTCTGCTTGCGCCCGAACGGATCGCCGGCCCTCTCGGCCGCCTCCTCCTGGAACTCCCGGTCGCGCTCCTCGTGGTGGACGAGGCGCACTGCGTCGTCCAGTGGGGCTACGATTTCCGGCCCGACTACCTCGTGCTTTCGGGTCTGGGGCGCACGCTCGGTGCCCCCACGCTGGCCCTGACGGCCACCGCGACACCTCCGGTGCGCCGCGAACTCGAGCGCCTGCTCGAACTCCGGAATCCGGAGCGCGTCATCCAGAGCTTCGACCGCCCCAACCTCCGGTGGCGGAGGCGCAGGGTCGGGGGAGCCACCGAGCGCTGGCGAACGCTGCTTCGCGAGGTGCGAGCCGCGACGGGCCCGGTGCTCGTGTACGTCACGACCCGGGGGGACGCCGAGCGGCTCGCGGAGGGCCTGATTCGTGCGGGTCTCCGGGCGCGGGCGTACCACGCAGGACGACCACCGGACGAACGGGCCGAGGTCCAGCGTGAGCTGCTCGGCGGCCGACTCGACCGGGTCGTCTGCACCAACGCCTTCGGCATGGGCGTCGACAAGCCCGACATCCGACTCGTCGTCCACTGGAAGCCGCCCGGGTCGCTCGAGATGTACTACCAGGAAGCAGGCCGTGCCGGCCGGGACGGCCTGCCGTCCGACGTCCTCCTCCTCTGGCACCCACGGGACCTCGACCAACTGCGCCGACGTGTGGACTCCGCATTCCCCCGTGTAGCCACGCTGCTGTTGGGATGGTTGCGCCGTCGACCGGGCTCCGGGGGCCCGGTCGACGTGCCGGAGGCCACCCTGCGGGCACGCGACCGCCTTCGTCTGTCAGGGCCCTTCGGCGGAATCGTCGGATCCGTACGTGCACGCAGAGCAGCGCTGAAGCGACTCCACTCGGTGCGGCGCTACCTGCGCGCAAGGCGGGGTCCGAGAACGATGCTTCTGACCTACCTGGGTGAAGGGAGCGGGCCCCGGTCCGGCCGCGGAATGATTCCCCCGAATCCCTCGAACCGCTGGTGATACCATGAGCCCATCGGTAGTGGCAATCTCATGCCCCCACCCGCACCACCATGGTGTCGCCGGCGGTGCGTGCGGCCCCGGCGCAATCAATCCAGCCCCGAACCGCACGACAGCCCCGAACCGCACGACAGCCCCCGAGCCGCACGAGAGGATGACGCGATGAGTCGTATTCCGGACTCGGAGTTCGATAAAGTGGTCCGGCCCACCGAAGGTGTGCCGCTTGAGTCGATCCCCGCCTACAGCACCACGATCCACTGGTTTCCGGACGACGGATGCTGGGTGGCCACCTGTCCAGAGCTTCTCGAACTGTTCGGCAACGAGGCCCGGTCGACCGGCGACACGCCCGGCGAGGCGGCGGATGAACTCGCGGGGGTCGTGCAGGGCCTTGCCGCAGACCGCATCCGCAAGCAGCGGCTGCTGCCACGGGAGGACACGTTCCGTGTCTTCAGCGGCACCCTGACGCTGCGGATGCCGATATGGCTGCACGAAAGGATCGCGGAGGAGGCGCGCCGGGATCGGGTATCCATCAACACATGGCTGGTCTCCCGCCTTGCGCAGGCGGCAGGGGCTCTGCGGTGACCCGGCCCCGCGTCGTGAACGCCTCGCGGCTTCGTGAACGCGTCGCGGCCCCGTGAACGCCTCGCGGCTTCGCTCGCGCCGGGCGGCCGGTTATTTTCCGAGTCTTCGGATCCAGTCCGGACTCCACGCCGATCAGCAGTGCGGAGCGCAGCACCGCACGCCCCACCATACGGATCGAATGAACGAGTACTTCACCGAAGAGCACCTCGCGCACCGCCAGCGTGTCCGGGACTTCGCCCTCGAGCGCATCGTGCCGGTGGCACGCGATCTCGACCACGCCTCCGAGTTTCTGTGGGAGAACGCCCGGGCGATGGGGGAGATGGGCCTGCTGGGCGTCCCGGTGCCGACTGAGTACGGTGGCATGGGGCTCGACTACACGAGCTACATCCTGACCGTCCACGAGCTCGCGAAGTACTGCGCGTCGCACTCGATCACGGTGTCGGCGCACACGACGCTGGGCCTGGGTCCGATCCTTTCGTTCGGCAACGAGGACCAGAAGCGGAAATATCTCCCGCATCTGGCGACGGGCGAGGTGCTGGGCGGATTCGGCCTGACCGAGCCCGATGCGGGATCGGACGCCGGTGGCACCCGCACCCGTGCGGTCCGCCAGGACGATGGCAGCTACGTCATCAACGGCGCCAAGATCTTCATCACCCACGCCGGTGTCGGCGAGGTCTTCACGGTGACCGCCGTGACCGACCCCGATGCGGGCGCGAAGGGGATCACCTCCTTCATCGTCACGAAGCCCACCGTCGACCCCGAGGCGCAGACGCGCGTCGGGATGGGGACCGACGGTGCGCTCGAGTACATCGATGGCGTCCAGGCGGGGAAGAAGGAGGACAAGATGGGCTGGCGCGCGAGCGACACCCGCGAACTCCTTCTCGAGGATGCCCACGTCCCGGCGGAGAATCGCCTCGGCGAGGAAGGACAGGGCTTCATCAACTTCATGAAGACGCTCGACGCCGGCCGGATCGGGATCGCCGGTCTCTCGCTCGGTCTGGCGGAGGGCGCATATGAATCCGCGCTGAAGTACGCGGCATCCACCCCGGATTCCGGCGCCGGCGGCAAGGGTCGACTCTGGGACCGCCAGCAGACGCAGTTCGGTCTGGCGGAGATGGCGACGGAGATCCAGGCGGGCTACCACCTGACGTATCACGCCGCACGTCTCAAGGACCGTGGTGAGCCGTTCTCGAAGGAGGCGGCGATGGCGAAGCTGTTCTGTTCCGAGCTGGCGATGGACGCCACGCTGAAGGCGATTCAGCTGATGGGGCCGGACGGATATTCGGACGCATACCCGGTCGAGCGGCTGGCGCGCGACGCCAAGGTGTGCGAGATCGGTGAGGGCACGAGCGAAGTGCAGAAGCTCGTGATCGGGCGTCACATCCTGCGTGAGATGGAGGCCGCCGACCGTGTGTCGGCCGCCGCCGCGACCGCGGGAGTCTGACCGCTCGGGTCACGATTCGAACCCGGGTGCGAACAACGCTGGAACTATGCTGCGAGCCGGGGTGCGTCCCGCGGTTCGCGAACATGAAGGGCCCCTCGGGGGTCCTTGTATTCACACACAGACATTTTCGGTCGCTGGGTCACGCGTCCACGTGCTTCGCACTGCATCACGCACTGCGAGAGAGCCGCGCGTAGACCGGGGGACCGCTTTGGAAGGAGCACAAACAGGTGCGTCGTGAAATTCTCGTGAGCGCGAACGCCCGCGAACAGTGGGTGGCGTTGCTCGAAGAGGATCAGCTGGTCGAGATCATGTTCGACCGGCCTGATCAGGGTCGCCTCGTGGGCGACATCTACCTTGGCCGCGTGGACGCGGTCATCCCCGGCATCCAGGCCGCCTTCGTCGATATCGGGACGGAGAAGGCCGCATTCCTCCACGTCTCGGATATCGACTGGGACGAGGAGGAAGACGAGAACGGCAACGGCCGTCGTCGTCGCCGAAAGGACTTCCCGCCCATCCAGTCGCGGCTGCAGAAGGGTCAGCAGATCCTTGTGCAGGTCACCAAGGAACCGATCAGCACGAAGGGTCCACGGGTGACGGCGCAGGTCAGTCTGCCGGGCCGCTTCATGGTCTACATCCCGTCGTCGTCGCACGTCGGCGTGAGCCGGAAGATCGACGACCGCGGCGAGCGCTCCCGCCTCCGCTCGATGGCGAAGGACATCGTTCCGGAGGGTCGCGCAGGGGTGATCATCCGGACCGTGGGCGAAGAGGTCACGAAGGACACGATGAAGCGCGAGTTCAAGCGCCTCGACGGGATCTGGAAGAAGATCGAGAAGAAGGCGAAGAGTGCGAACGCACCCGCCCTCATCCACGCGGAAGCCAAGCTGATCAGTGGCGTCATCCGCGATCAGTTCAGCGACAAGTTCGACGCCATCCGCGTCGACTCGCGGGACGTCTACAGCCAGATCATGCAGTACGTCTCGGACGTGGCGCCCGAGTTGAAGGAGCGTGTCCATCTCTACGAGGCCGGCAAGCCGCTCTTCGACGAGTACGGCGTGCGGGAGGGTCTTCAGCAGGCCTTCCAGAAGCGCGTCGACATGAAGTCCGGCGGCTACCTCATCATCGAGCCGACCGAGGCGCTGGTTTCGATCGATGTGAATACGGGCCGATACACCGGGAAGAAGGATCCGGAAAAGACGATCCTCCGGACGAACATGGAGGCCGCCCGCGAGGTCGCCCGCCAGCTTCGTCTTCGCGACATCGGCGGCATCATCGTCGTCGACTTCATCGACATGGACGAGCAGGGCAATCGCGACCGGGTGCTGCACGAGCTCCGCAGCCACCTCGGTCGGGACCGGGCGCGCACCAAGGCGTTCGAGGTCTCGAACCTCGGGCTCATCGAGATGACCCGGCAGCGCGTTCGCCCACCGATCTTCGACACGCTCACGACCGACTGCGAGCACTGTGGCGGGGCGGGCCGCGTGTACACGCCCGCCACCGTGGTGCGCCGCATCGAGCGGAGCCTGGTCCGCGCGCAGGGGAAGGAGAAGAACCTGATCATCCGTCTGCACCCCGACGTGGCCATCGAGGTGCTCGAGCGGGAGCCGGACTTCCTCAAGCGCCTGGAGGATCGGACCGACGTGAAGCTCACCTTCCGCGACGATCCGCTTCTGCGGGAGGACGAGTTCCACCTGCTGGCCGGCCCGGCGGAAACCGAGGTGACCGAGAAGTACGTGGTTCAGTAGCCACCCTGCAGACCCCGTTGACCCGATCGGCCGAATTTGCCAACTTATCGGGCTCGATAGAAACACTTCCGCCCCTTCGGAGCGGCGATACATGTACGCGGTATTTCGCACAGGCGACAAGCAGTTCCGGGCCGAGCCCGGATTCTCGATTCGGATTCCCACGCTCGACGTAGAGCCCGGGGAGACCGTCGTTTTCGAGGACGTGCTGCTTGCGTCCGACGGTTCCGATGTGAAGGTCGGAACGCCCGTCGTGGACGGCGCCATGGTCAAGGCCGAGGTCGTCAAGCACGGGCGTGACAAGAAGGTGATCGTGTTCAAGCGGAAGCGCCGGAAGGGCTACCGCAAGAAGAACAGTCACCGGCAGGGCTTCACCGAGATCAAGATTTCGGAGATCGCGGTCTGACCACGGGTCGACCCGATCATCGGCACAGATAGAGAGGACGAGCGATGGCACACAAGAAGGGCGTCGGATCCAGCCGAAATGGCCGCGACAGCAATCCGAAGTACCTCGGCGTGAAGCGCTACGGTGGTGAGGAAGTCACCGCCGGCAGCATCCTCATCCGTCAGCGTGGCACCAAGTTCCATCCCGGCGCCAACGTGAAGAAGGGTGGGGACGACACGCTGTTCGCCACGAGCGACGGGGTCGTGACGTTCGAGACCTTCCGTCGTCGGAAGGCGATTTCGGTGTACCCCGCGGCCGACTGAGGTCGGTTCGCAAAGCACCCTCCGGGTCGTTCTCTCCTCCTCCAGATCCCTCTGGACGACCCTTCGTGTGGAAACACTGCCCGGTGTGACAGGGTAGTTTTTCACGGGTTTCCCTGACTCGACCCCCATACGCCTGGTCGAGACGCTTTGGAGCGCCGGTCTGTTTCCGGCCCGAAGTTCCATTCCCCAGCCCGAATCCCGGTAGCAGTCTGTCTGCCATCCGGGGATGACTGGAAGGAGGTGGAAGATGGCGACGAAGAAGGATCGGAAGTCCCGACTACGGGACATCGGATACAGATGGCCGCTCGCGGCGCTCTTCGCCGTGGTATCGGTCGTGTTCATGCTCTCGGCCTTTCGGGCCGACCCCGCATCCGTCGAGGTGCGTCTCCCTTCGGTGGACGACGCCCCCGTTGCGAGCCTGCCCCTCGAGGTGAACGAGCGCGTCGAGTACTGGCTCGAGCGCTTCACGACGGACCAGCGCCCCACCATGGAGCGGTTCCTGGCCCACGAGGAAGTCTACGGCTCCATCATCCGTGACAAGCTTCGGGCACGCGGCATGCCGGAGGAGCTGCTGTATCTCGCCGGAATCGAGAGCGGCTTCCAGCCTCGCGCCACGTCCGCCAAGGCTGCGGCGGGTGTCTGGCAGTTCATGGGACCCACGGCCGAGCAGTACGGGCTGCGCGTGAACGAGTACGTCGACGAGCGACGGGACCCGATCCGCGCCACGGACGCCGCGCTCGACTACCTGCAGTACCTCCACGGTCGATACGACTCGTGGTATCTCGCGGCCGCCGCCTACAACGCGGGTCCCGGTCGTGTGGATGGTGCCCTGCGCCGGTCGGACTCGGCCGCGGGCGACGAGGCGGTCTTCTGGGAGATCCAGCACCACCTGCCGCGGGAGACGCGGGAGTACGTCCCCAAGGTGATCGCCGCGACGATGCTCGCGAACGAGGCCGAGAAGTACGGGTTCGGGGACGTCGTCCGGGAGCGGGCGTACAGCTACGACCGCGTCTGGGTGCCGGGGGGCACCAGCCTGTGGCGTGTAGCCGAGGCGACGGGCGCGGACATGCGCGCGATGCGCGCCCTCAATCCGCATCTGCTCGGGAACACCGTGCCGCCGGGCGCCTCGTACGCACTGCGCGTACCGGTCGGTTCGACCCAGCAGGTCGTGGCCTCGATCGGTGGCGGTCCCTGGGGAGACCGGGCGGCGGACGACTAGGGTGACGGGCCGCGCCGGGATCGGCGCGGACCGCGCCTTGGTGATGGTTCGGTAGGCCTCACTACATCAGAGTGGGGATTTCTCCGACAGACCGCGGGCATCATCCGCGCGACCTTGGGGTGGACGGTGGACTCGACGAGCCCCCGATCTTGCAGGCACCCCACCGTTCCAACGCGGCGGTGGAGCTGAATTCTCCCACGCCCGTTCGGGGGCGTCATCATCCGTAGGGGAGACTTCACCATGAAGACTCGTGGTCCACTGGTTCTGGCCCTCGCCACGACGTTCCTGACCTCACCGCTGGCTGCGCAGACTGCATCCGACGACGCGACCTGGAGCCTAGATTTCCAGGCTGGGGCGGCCGTTCCGACCTCCGAAATCGAAGGGGAAGATGTCGGTACCGGCTTCGGGTTCGAGGCCAACGTCGCCTACCGCATCGCCACGCACGTGTCCGTGTATGGCGGTTGGGACTGGCACCGCTTCGCCCCGGACGCGGTGCTCGGTGAGCCCGACGTGGATCTCGAGGAGACCGGATATGTCGTCGGGCTGCGGTTCGACCACCCGTTCGGCGCCGAGACCGGACATGGACCGTCGTATCGGCTGAGAGCCGGCGTCACGCTGAACCACATCGAGCTCGAAGACTCGGACGGCGAACTGATCGACGACTCCGGACACGGCGCGGGGTTCGAGGTCGGAGCGGGACTGTTCATGCCCCTTACCGACACCTGGCGGATCGGGCCGGAGGTTCGGTTCCGGGCGCTCTCCCGTGAGCTCGACATCGGGTCGGGCGACGTCGATGTGGACCTGCGATACCTCGCATTCGACATCGTCTTCAGCCGCAGCTTCTGACGAACGCGTCGACCATGTCGTTCGCTCCCGTGGCCGCCTCTGTCCTCGTCGGGCTCGCGGTGGTCCGTGAGCGCTGGGGCCCTCCAGCCGATGGGAGCCGGGTCCTCGGGGGGGGCATGATGCGGCACTGTCGCGCCCTCTTGTGGAGTCGGCCCGATTCACCCTAGTCTCCAACGCATGAACCTCACGATTCCCACCTCGACACGATTTATGGTGTCCCGCCCCCAGGCGCCGGACACGCGAGCCGAGGTGTAGCCGAACCCCCCAGAGACGACGCAGGGTTCGACCCCACAGAGCGACGCGAAGCGCTCCGGCAGACTGCCGGGGCGCTTTTTTCGTATCCTCGGGGTCATGTTCGCGCTGCTCGGGCCCCGACTTCTCCATCGGAGTACCAGGGACCCATGAAGCCATCCAACGATTCCGCACATCCGCCGGACCGCCTCGCGGAGGTGCGTTCCGACATCGACCGTCTCGATCAGGCACTCGTCGAACTGATTCGCGACCGCACGCGCCTCGCATGTCGGGCCGCTGCCTCGAAGCGTGCCGACGGTCGTGCCCTGAGAGACACGGGCCGAGAGGCGGAGGTGGTGCGCCGTGCCGCGCGTCGAGCTCGGGATCTGGGCGTCGACGACGAACGCGTGCGGGAGTTTTTCTGGCGTCTGATCGATCTTTCGCACGCCACGGTCGCGCAGGCCGAGTCGTCACGTGGCTGACCCCATCCACGTCGCCGTCCAGGGCGACCCGGGCTGCTTCAGCCACGCTGCCGCGCTCGGCCATTTCGGCGCGCTCGAGCTCGTCCCGTGCCACGACTTCCCCGAGCTCTTCGAAGCGGTACTCGACGGCCGCGCGGACTTCGGGTGCGTACCCGTGGAGAACGCCCTGGCCGGGGCGGTGGCCGAGAACCTCGACCTCCTGGTCCGGCATCCGGTGCAGGCGATCGCGGAAACGTATGTTCGCGTGGAGATGTGCCTCGCGGTACGCCCCGGGACGGAGCTCGAGGACGTGTGTGCGGTCGCGTCCCATCCGGTCGCGCTACGTCAGTGCCGTCGATTCCTCTCCGAGCGCCCCGGCGTCGAGGAGATCGTCGCACGGGACACGGCGGGGAGTATCCGCGACCTGATGGGGGTGACGGACGTGCCATGGAATGGCGCGATAGGCCCGGCCCTCGCCGCCGAGCTGTACGGCGCGGAGGTGCTCGAGCGGGGCATCGAGGACCATCCGAGGAACTTCACGCGGTTCCTGATCGTGGCCCGCGACGACGCCGGCACGTCGGTGGAGCGGGCTGAATCCGAGGCGCGGGATGCTCTGGAGGTTCGGGACCCCGGCGTCCGCCCGGCGTCGAAGGTGTCGCTCGCCTTCACACTCCCCCACACGCCGGGCTCGCTCCATGAGGCGATCGGGATCTTCGCGCGCGAGGGGCTCGACCTGACCCGCCTCGAGTCGCGGCCCATTCCCGGGCGGCCCTGGGAGTACCGCTTCTTCGTCGACGCCCGGGGGGAGGCCCCCGAGGCGTGGGCTCGTGCACTCGACGAGCTTGATCGGCTGGCGGGAGACCTCAAGGTGATCGGGCGCTACGCGGAGGTCGACGTGCCCTGAGGGTCGAAGCCCGGCATGCGGCGTACAGGGCTGGGAGGCGCACCCCACATTCCCGCCATGGAAACGGCCCCGACCCAGATGCCCAGACGCGCATTCGAGTTCTCGGAACGGATCGAGTCCGTCGACATCCTGCGCGGCACGACCATCGCGGCGATGCTCCTGGTCAACAATCCCGGCTCGTGGAGCTACATCTACGATCCGCTCGAGCATGCCGCCTGGAACGGGTGGGCGGTCACCGACCTGATCTTCCCCTCCTCTATCTGGTCGGCGTCCCGATGATGCTGTCCTTCCCGAAGCGGCGCGGGCGAGGGGCGTCGCGTGGCCGGCGCTCCCCGGGGTGAACGCGTGGCGTCGCTGGCGTAGGCGGTCGGCTTCGTCGCCGTACGGCCCCTGATCACCTGGTGGCTCGATCGCCGAGCGACCGGCTTCAGCCTCGTCGCGAATCGCGACCTGCCGGTGACCTGCTCGTCACACCTCCCCGGGTGGGTCGTTACGGCGTGCGGGCAACTTCGGATTCCACCTCCGTGTGGTCGGAGGGGGCCGGGTTCTTCGACCCGGAATCCCACGAGTGAATCCAGGAGTCATCGATGTTCCGACGTCTTTCCCTCGCCTTCGTGGCTGTGGCGGCGCTCTCCGCCTGCGACGAGGCGGCCGAGACCCCCGTCTCGCCAACGCAGCAGATCGACGCGACCGCGGACGCCCGACCCGACCGCGGCGAGTTCTTCGCGCTGACGCTTCTCCACAACAACGACGCCGAGTCCGCCCTGCTCGCCGACGGCGACGTCGGCGGGGTGGCCCGCTTCGCGAGCCTCATCGGCGACCTGCGCGCGGAAGGTGAGGAGTGTGGCCCCCGCGGTCGCGCACCGAACTACTCGTGCGACGTCATCGTCGTATCCTCCGGCGACAACTTCCTCGCCGGCCCGCAGTTCAATGCGAGCACCGACGCCGGGTACGACCCGTTCTACGACGCCATCGGCGTGAACGCGATCGGCTACGATGCGATCGCGATCGGGAACCACGAGTTCGACTTCGGCCCGGCGGTACTCGCCGATTTCATCGGGGCGGTGGACGACGCTCCGTTCCTCAGCGCGAACCTGAACGTGTCGACCGAGCCAGCGCTCGCCAGCCTTGCCGATCGGATCGCGGCCAGCGCCGTGATCGAGACCGAGGGTGGCCCGGTGGGGATCATCGGGGCCACGACGGAGCGGCTCGACGAGATCTCGAGCCCCGGCCTCGTCGGGATCGGTGATGTCCGGTCGGCGGTCATGGCCGAGGTCATGGCGCTCGAGGCCGAGGGCGTGAACAGGATCATCCTCATCAGCCACCTCCAGAGCGTGGAGGAGGACCGCGCGCTCATCGCCGGGCTCCGCGGCATCGACATCGTGGTGGCCGGGGGTGGCGACGAGCTGCTCGCGGGAGCGGACAGCGAGCTGCTTCCGGGCGATGAGGCCGACGGCCCGTACCCGATCATCGCGCGGGACGCCGACGGGGAGGACGTTCCCCTCGTGACGACGTCCGGAAGCTTCGAGTACGTGGGTCGGCTGCAGGTGATCTTCCAGGGCGGCCGGGTGCAGCGCATCCTCGACGGTTCGGGACCGATCGCGGTGATCGGAGGCGCGCAGGACGGCGCCCTCCTCGCGAGCGTCGAGGCACCGGTGGCCGCCGAGGTCGAGGACCTGCAGAACGAGATCGTCGGCAGCACGAACATCCTACTCGACGGGACCCGCGGGCTCGTCCGGACCCGCGAGACCGCGTACGGCTCGCTCATCGCCGACGCGATCCTGGCCGCTGCGCCGGGTGGTGCGGACATCGCCATCGCGAACGGCGGCGGGATCCGGAACTCGGTCGTGCTCGATCCGGGCTCGGACATCACGCGGTTCGACACCTTCCAGACGCTGCCCTTCTCGAACTTCGTGTACACGCTGCCGGGCATCATGCCGACGCGGCTGCTCGAGGTGCTCGAGAACGCGGTGTCGCGCGTGGAGTTCGTCGACGGTCGGTTCGCGCAGGTAGCCGGGCTCGAGTTCTCCTACGACGCGTCGCAGCCGGCGGGCAGCCGGGTCATCGACGTCACGGTGGGCGGCACGCCGTACGTGATCGATGGCGTGGCGCAGCCCGAGCCGGCCCTGCGGCTCGCGATCGTGAACTTCCTCGCCGGCGGCGGGGACGGCTACCCCCTCGGCGACCTCACGCCGGAGACGGGTCCGACGACCTACCAGAAGGCGCTCGAGGACTACATCGGCGCGCTCGTGACCGTGGAGGCCGGCGACGTGCCCCTCGGCCGCATCACCTGCGTCGGCGGGGCCTGCCCGAGCTGACCAGCCGAACTGGCGCGCCTGTCCCGTGACTCGGTCGCGGGCGCGGGACGCCATGAACGACCCGACGGGGGAGAGGGCTTCGGCTTTCTCCCCCGTCGTGCGTCCGGACGCTGCGAGTCACCGCCGCACGACCACCTCGCCACCCTTCATCACGAAGACGACGTCCTCGGTCAGGGAGATGTCCTCGAGGGGGTTGCCCGGAACCGCCACGATGTCGGCAAGGAGCCCCTCCTCGATCGCGCCCCGGTCGTCGAGCCCGAACAGCTCCGCGTTGACGATCGTCGCGGACTGCAGCGCCTGCAGCGGGGTCATGCCGAGCCTCACGTACGAGGAGAACTCGCACGCGTTCTCTCCGTGGGCGAGGACCCCCGCGTCGGTGCCGAACGCGACCTTCACACCTCCCGCGATCGAGTTGCGGAGCCCCTCCTGCGCGAGCGGGATCACGTACTCGGCCTTCTGTCGTGGACCGTCGGGGAGGGCCGGTACATCGACCCGCTCGACAAGGCAGGATGTGGGCACGTGGTAGGCACCCGTCTCCCGGAACAGCGCAATCGCTTCGTCGTCGAGGATCGATCCGTGCTCGATGGAGGTGACGCCGGCCCGGAGGGCGGCCTTGATCCCTTCCGTGCCGTGCGCGTGTGCCGCGACACGGAGTCCGTGACGACGCGCCTCTTCGACCACGGCCTCCATCTCTTCCGCAGAGAGCTGCTGGGCGCCGGCCGGCCCCCCGAGCGAGAGCACGCCCGCCGTCGCGCAGATCTTGATGACCCGGGCCCCGTGCTTGACCTGGTACCGCACCGCCGCCACCGCCTCCCACGGTCCATCGGCGACCCCCGACCGGGGCGTCTGCTCGAGGACATCGGGAGCCCATCCCGTCACGTCGCAGTGGCCGCCGGTGATTCCGATCGAGTACGCCGCCGGAATGATGCGCGGGCCCGGGATCGTCCCGGCGTCGATGGCCCGCATGAGAGCCACGTCCGAGAAGCCGCTCGACCCCAGGTTCCGCACCGTCGTGAAGCCCGCCTCGAGATTGCGCTCCGCGTTGACGACGCCGCGGATCACCGCGTCGGCGACCGTCTGCGTCACGGGTCGATACTCCCACCCCTCATCGATGTCGTAGGCGAGGTGCGTATGTGCATCCATGAACCCCGGCAGCAGCGTCACGTCGCCCAGGTCGATCGAGGCGATCGCCGGCACGACCTGCGGGTTCACGCCCGTGATGATGCCGTCGTTGATGACGAGGGTGACGTCCTCCACGATGTCGCCGGAGCGGATGTCGAGCATCCGGTCGGCTTCGAGCACGACGGTCTGAGCGAGGGTGGGGGACGCGGCGAGGAGGGTGAAGGCGAGGGCGACGGTCGAGCGGAGCAGTAGGCTGGGAAGCATGGGAGGTGGGGTCGTCAGTTCGGAGATGAAGAAGGTTGAGCGGCGATCAGCACCGCTTCGAGCTCGCGGGCGGCCTCGATGACGAGAAACGCGGCCACGGGGCGCGGCCACGGGATCTGGAGGCGGGACGACATGGTTCGAGAGTAGGAGCCGTTGTCGCGATCCGCGAGCATCGAGGGCCGCCGCCGATCCTGTCGGGTGTCGACGGCACCACACTTCCGGGTCCCTCCATTGTACCTTTCGCGCCATGGCGATTCTCTCCTGTCACGACCTGCAGATGGCCTTCGGTGGGCCTCCGGTGCTCGACGGTGCGACCCTGCACGTCGAACGGCGCGACCGCATCGGCCTCGTCGGCCGAAACGGCGAGGGCAAGTCGACCTTCCTGAAGATCCTGGCGGGCGAGCTCGTGCCGGACGACGGGCGAGTGGTGTCGCCCCCGGGGACCCGCGTGGGAATCCTCGAGCAGGACGTACCGGACGATGTCGGCGGTACGGTCCGCTCCTACATCGAGGCGGGGCTGCGCGTCATGCCGGGCGAGATGCACCGTGACGCCCACCGGGTGGACCGCCTCGCCTCGATGCTGGAGATCGACCTCGACGAGGAGTTCGACGTGCTGTCCGGCGGCCAGAAGCGGCGGGCGCTGCTCGGCCGCGCGCTTGCGGGGGAGCCGGACGTGCTGCTGCTCGACGAGCCGACCAACCACCTCGACATCGAGGGCATTCTCTGGCTCGAGGAATTCCTGCAGCGCTTCGACGGCGCGCTCGTCTTCATCACGCACGACCGGGCCTTCCTGCAGAGCGTGTCCCGGCGGATCGTCGAGCTCGACCGCGGGCAGCTCACCACGTGGGACTGCGACTACCGGACGTGGCTCGAGCGCCGCGAGGCACTCCTCGCGAACGAGGAGAAGCGATGGGAGCAGGAGGACCGGACACTCGCCGAGGAGGAGGCGTGGATCCGTCGGGGCATCAAGGCGCGGCGAACCCGCAACGAGGGGCGGGTCCGGGCGCTGGAGCGGCTCCGCGAGCAGCGGGCACAGCGACGGACCCGCATCGGGACGGCGCGCATCGACATCCAGGACGCGGAGAAGTCGGGGCGACGGGTCATCGTGGCGGAGGACGTCTCGTTCAGCTATTCCGAGGGCGGCGACCCGCCGCTCATCCGCGACTTCTCCACGACCATCACCCGCGGCGACCGGGTAGGGCTCATCGGGCCGAACGGGGTAGGGAAAACGACGCTCCTGCAGCTCCTGCTCGGCACCCTCGAGCCGACGTCCGGCACCGTGGAGCACGGCACCTCGCTCGAGATCGCCTACTTCGATCAGCACCGCGAGCAGCTCGACGGAGACGAGACCGTCGCGGAGGCCGTGGCGTTCGGCAGCGACCACGTGGGCAGCGGAGATCGGCGCCGACACGTGATGAGCTACCTGAGCGATTTCCTCTTCAGTCCCGAGGTCGCGCGGCAGCCCGTCCGGTCGCTGTCCGGTGGCGAGCGCAATCGACTGCTGCTCGCGCGGCTGTTCACGAAGCCCGCCAACGTGCTGGTGCTGGACGAGCCCACCAACGACCTCGATCTGGACACCCTCGAGCTGCTCGAGGCGCGCCTGCAGGACTTCGCCGGGACGGTGCTGGTCGTCAGCCACGATCGGGACTTCCTCGACAACCTCTGCACCAGCGTGATGGTCTTCGGCGACCATGGCGCCGCCCCGGGTGAGGTGCGGGAGCACGTGGGCGGCTACTCGGACTGGCGGCGGGTGGTGGAGCGGAAGAAGGCGGAGGAACGGGCGGTGGTGGACATGCGTCGACAGGAGCCCGAGGTCGAGGGGCCGGACCGGCCCTCGGGCCGCGCGAACGAGACCTCCGGCCCGAGGAAGCTCGGATTCAACGAGAAGTACGAGCTGGAGCAGCTGCCGGACCGGATCGAGTCCCTCGAGGCCCGACTGGAGGAGCTGCACACCCGCCTCGCGGACCCCGACTTCTATCAGGGCGAGCCGGAGGAGATCCGGGAGGTGACCGAGGAAGCCGGTGAGGTCGAGGAGGAGCTGGAGGCCGCCGTCGAGCGCTGGGCGGAGTTGGCCGAGCGGGCCTGAGGCGGCTCATCGCGTCCCCCCGGGGCCATCGCCGGCTGGCGGCTGTCACACCCTCCGGACATTGTAGGACGAGTTCCGCCGTCGCTGATGC